>JAIRMO010000214.1 GCA_031258625.1 Spirochaetaceae bacterium
CGGGGCTCAAGTAACCACGGCGTTCAACCTGGCCGGGGGAGAAGTACCGGCCTGGATCATCCGTAACGGGGTGAATGACGCGGCCCCGGACGGGGACACGAATTTTGACGACTTTGGGACCACTAATTCCGCTGCCAACGCCAACGGGGCCATACGCTTCGTGGTGGGGGTGGATCCGGGAACAACGGTTCCAACCAACCCCGACGATTCGACGCTGAAAATAACGGCCGGGGCGTTTGAAGGGGACGCGGACACCACCACCCCGGCCATAGGGTTTACCACCGGGGGATATCCGGACGGGACGGCCCAGGTGTACTATGCGGCGGTGTCCTCAGGCGCTTCCGCTCCCACCACGCTTGGCGGGTACGGCGGATTTGCGGGGCGTTTTGGACCGGGGACCCATACGGGGCAGACCATAACGCTGAACACCGCCGACGATGAGGTGTACCTGATCGCGGTCAAGGACGAGACGGTGAGCGCGCCGCTGCTGATCAGCAGGTTGGACGAATCGCTGATCGTCAAGGACGGGGCGCTTTCCTGGAACCAGCCGGACCTTCCCCGGAGGAATATACGGTTTACCACCGATGGGTATAGCGGGGATGCGGCTGTGTATTACGCGATGGTAAGCGCCGGGGACGGCGCCCCCCCGCTTTCCGCTTATACCGGGAGCCTGGGAGCGTTTAGCGCCGGGAACCACGTGGATAAAGAGCTAACGCTTCCCGCGATGGAGGTCTATGACGTCTATCTGGCGCTGCGCCGGAACGGGAAGGTAAGCGCCCCGATCAAGATCCATACGGAATCTAAGGGCAGGTTCGTCGGGGGGTCTAATACTTCTATAGGCTGGTCCGATGACGGGGAGACCTGGATAAAGGGGACGGGGGTGTCGAGCGGCGGTGCATACACTCGGGTGAATGACATAGCCTACGGGAACGGCATATGGGTGGCGGTTCTGGGGTCTACGGGTAATGGCACCCTGCCCAGTACCCGTGGCAATAAAGCCCTCTGGTCTGATGACGGCGGGGAGACCTGGAATCAGGCGACATTGCCCCGGAATGTCAGTATGGACCATGTGGTTTACGGGGGCGGCAAATTCGTCGCGCTTCCTCTTCTGGATGGTACTTATGTTTATTACTCCACCAATGGCAAGGACTGGTCGACGGCAGAAATGCCGAAGGAGATGTACAATATGAGATGGGACGATATAGTCTTCGGGAATGGTCTGTTCGTGGCGGTTCCCAACTACCGGGAAAATCCGAATTATTATTATATAGATCCTGAGGCGTATTCGATGGATGTGGAATTAGTCCAGAAGATTGCCTATTCCACGAATGGTACGACTTGGAAGACATCGGCCCCTCCGAGGGATTTCGGCACTTACTACGGAGGGAAAATAGCCTACGGGGACGGCGGGTTCCTCCTCAATTACGGTTCTTCTTCTTCTCGCTACTCCTACTGGTCTGATGGTACGATTGGTGGGTCCGGTATGACGTGGACCTCGCTAGGAAGTAAGAGTATGTCTGTGGGGGGGGGTGGGCTCTTGCGCTTCTCGATGGGCAGGTTCATACTTATCGGTTCTTCCAAAACATACATATCCACGAATAAGGGCGCGGATTGGAACCCCATAACCCTTCCCGGCAACTTTAGCGGGGTCACGTCGGCCTATGGGGAGACCCCCAACGGAACGGGCAGATTAATGATTACCGGTGCCAACGGCAGGGGGATCTGGTCCGATGACCGTGGCGCCACTTGGACGGCCTTCTCCAGCGGTGATATAAACTTGTACAATATTACGTATGTCAGCCGCCCGTAACGGCACGGGCCGCCGCCCCGCAGGGGGCGGCCTTACCGGGGCGGTGTGAGACCGGCCGGCGGGGCTTGCCCCCGGTAAGCCCCGCCCCGGTGGCCGCCCTGTGCCGGCGGGGGTATACCCAGCCTCCTTTTGGGGGTCAGACCCCATCCGGGGTCTGACCCTGTCAGGAATAGGCCGCCGTATTTTTCTATCTTTACCAATCCCGCCCCGGAAACCAACGGTTCCGGGGTTTGGAACACACCCCGGGAGGAACCGAGGAGGAACCGAGGAGGAACCGAGGAGGAACCTTTGCATGAGATTATCCGCCGCCGTCGCTTTGCTCTGTACCTGGTCCTTGCTTTTGCCGCAGGGGCTCTCCTCTCAGGACTTTTCTTCCGTCGGCAGGGATCTCTCCGCGCTGGAAGGCTTGATTCTCGATACGCTGAAGAATTCCGAAACGCAGATGCAACAGTTGGACGACTTACGGCGGAACTTAGCCGAGAGCGAAGCCTTAATCGGGAGCTACGAGACCATAATAACCGAGCGGGAGCGCTTGTTGGGGGACTTACAGATACGGCTGAACGAAATATCCGAAATCTCCAAGAGGCAGTCGGCGTTATCGCGGAAATACGCGGAAAACTCGCGGTTTTGGAAGACCTTTACGCTGATAGGGCTGCCGGCGGCGGCGCTCCTGGGCGGGGGCCTAATTTGGATGGTAAAGAGTAAATAAGAGGGGCCGTTTTGGGCGAAGCCCAGCCCTGATCCTTGACCCACAACTCAGATTACCTGCCTGTTTCAGGACAGACCTTTCCCCGGAACATTTTCGCTTAAGGCATCAGGCCGCCCCCCGGAAGTTTTTTTAGGCGTCTTTTCTCTTCATGCCTATTTAAACTTTGAATTGCCGGGTCTGTTCCCCCCTTATTGTTAAAACCCGCTCAATAGTGTAGATTGTAAATTATGGAGAAAAGAATTTGGCCCGGGAACAGATAGCCCCCACAAAAAGCAATCTTCTCCGGGTTAAGGAACGGCTTGCCACCGCCGAGGAAGGGTATGACCTTCTGGAGCAGAAACGGGAGATCCTCGTCATGGAGCTTATGCAGAAGGTGGAACAGGTAAAACTCCTGGAACGGGACCTCGACGCCCGGACGGCGACCGCCTATCCCGCCCTAAAACGGATGCTCATCGTGGTGGGGAGGGAACGGGCGGACCGGCTTTCCCGGAATATCCGCTACCGGTTTGAACTGCGGGAAAAACGGATACTCGTGGCGGGGATGAACCTCCCCAGCCTTGAAGTCCGCCTTCCCCAGGCAAAATTAAAATATTCCCCCGCAAATTCATTTGCGGAATGTGACGAAACCGTGTTAGAATTCTTTGAGTTATTGAAGATCCTCACCGAGCTGGCGGCGGTCAGGACCATTACCTGGCGGCTTGCCCGGGAGGTTCGTAAAACCCAACGGAGGGTAAACGCCCTTGAAAAAATGGTGATCCCCACCGCCAGGGACACCAAATTTTATATTGAATCGGCCCTTGAGGAGAGGGACCGGGACGCCTTCTTCACGAGTAAATTATTAAAAAAGAAAGGAGTTGCCAGTGCAACCTTTAGGGGTAAAGAATGATTAAGCCGCTTTTCTCCAACATTGTGGTGGCTATTTCGGGATCCGACGCTTCCATATTGGCCGCTAAGTATGCCATAGTGATGGCAAAACTTTACCGCTGCCGCCTCTCCGCGGCCTACGTGGTGGATACCGCTACCATCCGCCAGCTCACCCTGAGTAAAATTTTTATTCAGGAAGAAAGCCTGGACTACGAAAAGAGCCTTGAGGCAAACGGGGATCGGTACCTTTCTTTTGTGGAGGAATTGGCCCGGGCAAAGGGGGTACGGATCGAGCGGGAAATGCGCCGGGGAGCGGTGTATACGGAGATCCTCGGGGTGGCGGATGAAAAAAAAGCGGATCTCATCGTATTGGGCGGATGGGAAAAGGACCGGAGCGCCCGGGATATCATCTCCCACGCCCACCGGGAAATCATGGTGAACGCCAAGTGTTCGGTGCTCCTGGTCAAGGAGCCGTCTATTGATCAGTTGTATAAACAGGCTTAAAAGATATTTCCCGTTAAGTGAGGACCGAGGGTATGAGGATAGCAATTATAAGCGCCCCGGCGGTAAGAAGGGCCGTTCCCGATTATGTAACCGCCCTGGCCAAGGGCATGGAATCCATGGGACACCGGGTGGACGTACTGGATGCCTGGACCGAGGACGGTTTCAGGCTGCCGGGGTATGAATACATCGCGGTTACCGCCGAACCGGTATCGTTGTTCGGGGGGAAACTCCCCGAGGTGATCCCCAAGGTGCTGGCGGCGGGCGGCAGCCTGGGGGGAAAAAAAAGCGCCGCCTTCCTTAGAAAAACCACCCCCTTCACCGCCAAAGCCCTGGCAAATCTCATGCGGGCCATGGAAAAGGAGGGGATGTTGGTTAATTGGAGTGATATTATCCGCTCCCCCGTCCATGCGGAATTTCTGGGGAAACGGATAGGGGCCTAGCGGTTTGGGGAGCTTCGGTATTTTTGTATAGCGAGGCTCTTTGCGTCCGTAATGTTTATACAGGTATGGATAACTATTACAGTCTCTTGGGCATAACACAAAACGCCTCCCCCCAGGATATTAAAAAGGCCTTTCGGGAACAGGCGAAGCGGCTGCATCCGGACATTGCCGGGGTGGCGGCGGCGGAAAAGATGCGGAAGCTCCTTACCGCCTACGAAGTCCTCTCGGACCGGGACCGGCGTTATGAATATGACCGGGCCTACGGTCGTTTTATCAATACCTACCACTTTGATTACCGGACTTTCCTCCGGGAACGGCAAGACGACCCCGGCAGCCAGGCCAAACTGGTGTTTTTTAACCTCCTCCACCTGGAAGAGGAGGAGGCCCTGGCGGTTTGGCGGGCCCAGGGGGGGCTCGATTTTTCCATGGAAAAGTACCTGGACCGGGAAGACTGGATGGACTGTACCTTTATTCTGGCGGAGGAACTGGAAAAACGGCGCTGTTATTATGAGGCGGTTATGCTGTTGATCGCCCTGGTCCGGGAAGAACGGCGGCAGCCCTATTTCCGTCATTTTATAGAGGAGGTTGAAACCTTTCTTAAAGAAATCATCCGGCTCAGACTCAAACCTTCGGTGGAGCCTGAAACCTATGTGGAGTGTATCGAGGCCCTCCTGGAATTGGGCTTTTCCCCCAAGGACGAGGCCCGGTGGATGCGATCCCTGGCGGAAACCCTGATCCGCCTGGGGGAACTCCGGGACGCGGAGGCCGTATTCCGGGAAGCCCTGAAACGGGATCCCGGACTTCCCAATACCCGGGGGCTCCGCAAAAAATTGCGGGTGTAAAACCATGATCCGCTTAAAAAACGAAAAACAGATTGAGGGGATCCGTAAATCCTGCCGGATGCTCAGCGCCATGTACCGGGAGCTTGTCCCCCTGGTTAAGCCGGGGGTTGAAACCATAGAATTGGACCGGTGGGCGCAAAACTGGATAAAAAAAGGGGGGGGGCGGCCCGCTTTCTTGGGGTATGGGCCGAAAGGCAACCCCTTCCCGGGGGCCCTCTGTATTTCCATCAACCAGGAGGTGATCCACGGCATCCCCTCCCGGCGGAAAATAGCCGAGGGGGACCTGGTTTCCCTGGACTGCGGCATAAACCTGGGGGGGTACATCAGCGATCAGGCGGTTACCGTGGAAGCGGGCCGAGTGGACGAGGTTTCCCGCCGGCTTAATAGGGTTACCCGGGAGTGTCTTGACCGGGGCATAGCGGCCGCCAAGGCCGGGGACCGGCTCCTCCAGATTGGCCGGGCGGTCTACGCCCACGCCCATTCCCAGGGCTATGGGGTGGTCCGGGACTTCTGCGGCCACGGGGTGGGGCTGGAGGTACATGAGGATCCCCAGGTTCCCAATTACCCCCACGGCCCCAACCCGCGGATGACCGGGGGCCTGGTGATAGCCATTGAACCCATGATCAACCTGGGTACCGGGGACGTGTGGGTGATGAAAGACGGCTGGACCGTGGTTACCGCCGATCATAAACCTTCGGCCCATTGGGAACATACGGTGGTTGTTTTTAGCGATCATACGGAAGTTCTAACCGATAACCTGGATTTTCTTCGGGGATAAAGTTGTAACCATTGGGATGATTTATTATTATTTATATATGAGGCTTTCCCAAAACTTCAGTTTTTGGGAAAGCAACTTTGAAATTCGCAGTTTTGTAAGGCTGAAAGCCTGAAAAACTGCAAGAGCCTGTCCCAAAACCGTGCGCGGTAGCGCACAGT
>JAIRMO010000057.1 GCA_031258625.1 Spirochaetaceae bacterium
GCGGAACTGGAAATAGGGATAGTAAACCGGCCCATGCCTGAACCGCAGAATACCCACCCTGGAAGAGATGAGGAGCGAAGTTACGGCAGGGGTCGCCAAACGCAATAATCAACACACAATAGTTCACTGGCGTTTTACAACCCAGGATGCCCGTATCAAACTTCAACATCTCTATCCGAAAATTGAGGCTTTATGAGGTACTAGGTGCCGCCGAAGTCATCAACAGCACCGAGAAAGACGTGGTGAAAACCGTGCATGAGCTTACCGGCGGCGTCGGGGTAGACCTGGTAATCGAGACATCCGGCGCGGAAAGCGCCGCCAACCAGGGCATAGCCGCCCTTAAAAAAGGCGGGACCCTGGTATTTGTGGGGTACAGCAAAAACGGCATGATGAACCTCTCCATAGGCTCGGCCCTGGACAAGGAACTCACCATGAAGACCATTTTCCGGTACCGCCACATTTACCCCCTGGCCATAGACGCGGTAAACCGGGGCCTGGTGGACATCAAAAACATAGCAACCAATGTTTTTGATTTTGACGATATCCAAAAGGGCATGGACGAAAGCGTCCACAACAAGGTGGAAATCGTCAAATCGGTGATTAAAATCGCGCCCTAGAGGCTCTGAAAGCATTACCGCCAAAGTGAATTGTTATACCCCGCAAACCGCCATCGAACCAAAGGTTCGCACGGCCCCGACAATCGGGTTTTTTGTATGTGTATGTGCATATATGCACATACACATACAGAAAAAACACAAGTGCAACAGGCTGCTAGCGCCCGTCAAAGTCGTACCGGAAATTCCGCCGGGGGCCTCCGTGGCCGGGGAATCCCGGGCAGCCCCAGGTCTTGAACCCCGGCCCGGCAAAAGGATGGGGGGCCTCCGCCCCTTCGGCAAGCTGCCTAAGCCGGGGGGATACCTCGTAGTCCTTGCCGTTAAAGCTCAGTTTAAGGACCCGGAGGTAACGGTATTCCGGGGCCGCGGGCAGGGGAAACTCATACCCCTCCAGGGTTACCGGGGCCCCTTCTTTGAGGCCCTCGACAAACCCGATAAGCCGGTCGATACCCATAACATAATAGGTGTTATCCCCGCTTTTAAGGCCAATCTTGGCATCTATGACCGCTAAATTCCCGCTCACCGTCACCGCCGCGGGGGGTTCCGGCGGCGTCCGGGTTCCCCTCGTCCAACCGCTTCCGGCCTGGGCAAAAAGACCCGCGGCGGACAACACCAGGATAACAAAAAAGATGTTCCCTTTCATATATACTCCTCTCCGGTAAAATAATCCGCCGCCTATACAAGGTTGGATTTCTCTGAATAACCCGGTTTAAGGTCGACGGTTCTATCGATTATAAAGCAAGAACCGTGCCAAGAAAGTTTTTTCAGGTAATTTGAGCGCCTTTCCGGTGTTTTGCACCGGAAACCGGGCTTTGGGGGGACTCCCCTCCACCCCTGATACGGCAACCTTTCGGCAATCACCCCTTCTTTTGGAACACGGGCGCCGGAGGGGCGGCCTGCGGGGCGGGTAAAATTTTCCCATAAGGGATAATTTTACCCGCCTATCCCCGCGGAAAAGAACCTGGTTTTTTCCGCCCAGAGCCCCAGGGAGGGGTTGGGAATAAAAAAGAACTCCTCCCCATCCGGAAGGGTCTGTTTCCCGGACCTGAGGGACGAGGGATCATACCGTTTCAGGGCCTGGCCCAGGTCTCCCCAGGCGTAACCCGCGGCCTCAATCTCGGGGCGGCCGAGGCCCGGTCCGGGGCAGTACCGCACGGTAAAACGGCCTTCGGGGGAGCCGTGGATCAAATGGGCCGCGACGCTGAGGTTTTCCGCCAGATCCCTTTCCCTGCCCGCCAGGTCCCGGATCACCCCCCCGGACCGGTAACCGTAGCGGCGGATCAGGGTGTCAAGCTCCGGATCTTCCCCGAACCGTTCCAGGCCCGGGGCGAGGATCAGGAGTTCCCCCCCGTCGGCCAGGGCCATCCGGGTCCGGTATACGGCCTTGTTCCCCAGCCAGGTGGTACGGTATTGGCCGGGATCCAGGTAAACCACGACCTTTTCCAGCGGTTCATCCAGGAGATCCAGGTTGACCTCCCGGGCCAGGGCCCCGGCCTGTTCAAAACAATCCCGGCCAAAACCGACGTAGAACCCCCGGACTACGGGCTCCCCCGGAGCCGCGGCTTCCTGAGGCCCCCGGCTGCCGACCACGGTAAGCGCCCAGAGGATGGGGGGAAGGGCCTGGCCGAAACGGCGCAACCCCTCGTCAAAGAGGGCCCGGACCGGATTGTTGATCCGTCCCAGGATCCGTTCCAGACCGTAGAGGGCCCCCACAAAATGGCTTTTGTCAATAGCCTCTTTTCCCCCGGTTCCCACCAGGACGTTTTTATTGTGATTGGCCATACCCGCCACTTCGTGGGGCGCCACCTGTCCTATGGAGAGGATCAGGGAAAAACCGCCGTCCCGGAGCAGCCGGTTCACCTGGACCGGCCAATCAAAACGCACCCCTGAGACCCCCTCCACCCATTCCGCTTCCAGACGGCCCAATTCCACCACATCCCGCCGCCAGTCGTGGACACGGAACCGGTCCAGGGGGGTACCGGGAAACATACGGCGTAAGTCCTCGGGCCCCATGGCGGCGTGGGTCCCCAGGGCGGGTAACACAAGCCCCAACCGGCCGAGCCGCGACAGTTCCCGGACGGCAATATCCGTGAGGAACCCGGCCCGGGAATGGAACCGGGTGATGTCCGGGGGCAGGATGAGTACCGGTCCTGAACCGCCCGCTTCTCCCAAAGCCCGGTTTAGGGCGCCGGAAAAAAGTTCATCCAGGGTTTCATCGGAGAGTTCCCGTTCCGCCCCCCCCTGAGCGGTATAGGTGGTTTTATTCAACGTCGTCTTCTTTACCGAAGATGGCCCCCATGGGGTTATTCACCATGAGAATGGGCTGATGAGTGGCGTCCAGGGTATCCCGCCAGAGGTTGCCTTCGGGGTCCACATGGTTCCGTTGGGAAACGGCCACCTTCATGGGCAGATGGACAAATTCGTTGTTTACGAGCCCTATCAATACCTTGGTTTTACCCGCCATGGCCGCATGGGCCGCGGCGTTCCCCAGGCGTTCACAATAAATTGAATCACTGGGTTCCGCCGGGGCGGACCGGATCATATAGCTGGGATCGATGTATTTCAGGTTGATCTCCATGCCCTTGGCGTCAAAATACTCCTGAATCTTGTCCTTCATGTAGGTTCCCACATCTTCCATCTTGATGTTTCCCCCGGCGTCTTTTTTTACTTCCTTTATGAGCTGATCCTGCATGGCCCCTTCGGCTATGATGACCACCGCGTGTTTGCGGTTCCGCAGCCTTTCCTCCAGATGGCGTAAAAAACCGTTGGGACCGTTCATCTCAAAGGGAATTTCGGGGATAAGGACAAAATTCACCTCGTGGCTGGCCAGGGCGGTATGGGCGGCGATAAAGCCCGATTCCCGGCCCATGAGTTTTACGAGGCCTATCCCGTTGATCTGGGAGTGGGCTTCCATGTGGGCGGCGGTTACCACCTCCACCGCCTTGGCCACCGCGGTGTCAAACCCAAAGGATTTTTGGATAAAAGAAAAGTCATTGTCCACGGTTTTGGGGATCCCGATCATGGCTATTTTGAGCTTCCGCCGGTCTATTTCCTGGGCGATATCCAAAGAACCCCGCTGGGTTCCGTCCCCGCCTATGGTAAAAAGCATATTCAGGTTGAGTTTTTCAATGGCGTCCACGATTTTGACCACTTCCCTACCCCCTCCCCGGGCGCTCCCCAGGAAGGTACCCCCTATTTTATGGATATCGTCCACAATATCCGGGGTAAGTTCCTTGATGCCGTACTGGTATTCGGGCAAAAAACCCTTGTACCCGTAGCGGATCCCCGAAATACGGCGGACCCCGTAGCGGTACCAGAGGCAGCGGACAATGGCCCGGATAACGTCGTTGATCCCCGGACAAAGCCCGCCGCAGCTTACGATCCCCGCGTGTACGTGCTGGGGCATAAAATATATGTACTCCCGCGGCCCGGCGCACTCAAAAACATGGCTCCGTTTAACCGGCGCCTGGGCTCCCAGGGTTACCGCCGCGCTTAACCGGACAAATTCATCATCGGTCACATAATTGGCGATAAAATCCCCCCGCGTCTTCGACATGGTCATCGGTGATTTAATGGATCGCTTCCCTAATTCTTCTATGCTAAAATCATAGGATACACTCATGGATGTCCCCCCTATTTCCAATATAGTTATAATATTATATATTCAAGTATAATGGATCAACAGGGATTGGAGCCACGAATCGAAAAGATAGAAATAAACGACCACCGCCTAAAGGCGGTGGGTTTTTTAGCGGCTGAAAGCCGCCTTGAGGCTAAAGCCTCCTAAAATGTCCTTTTCTATCTTAAAGTTCTTCTTGTCCCCATGCTCAAACTGGTGTTCGATATATTCCCGTATCATCTCCTGCGTCACCGTCCCTACCGTCGCACAGAAATATCCCCTCGCCCACAAATGCT
>JAIRMO010000067.1 GCA_031258625.1 Spirochaetaceae bacterium
TACAGCACAATGTCAACCAGGCTATTCTCGCGTTGCGGGAGGCCATCGCCGCACAGTCCCCTCCTTCGGGGAGGAAACCGGCGGCCTAAAGTTACTTTTTAAAATGAGGCATTTCGGACCGGGAGACGCCGGAGGTCCCGGCCCCCGCCGGGACAGGTTCCCCAGGCGATTTTTACGCCCCGGGTAAAAGCAAATGCCGTCGTCCCGGCCTCGGTTGACAAAAAGGTAATAATGGTGGCAAATATTATAATAGGTATAGTTTTAAAATGAGACTTTGGGATTGTCCCCTATAATTATGTACGTCAAAAAAAGGGGGGGTAACCCCGGTGAATCCGGGTCCAGCATATCAGCCCTTGTTTTACGATCCCTGGCGCTTTTTCTCATCCTGTATCAGGTCCGCCTCTTGGCCCGGGACTTGGCGGATACGCCGGTTTTTGTTTTCACCCTGCTTTTTGGTTTTGCAGCCGCCTGGCTCTTGGCGAAACAGGGCCATACCCCTTTTCCGGCCCTGGTAACCCTGATCCTGGCGCCCTGGGCGGCTCGGGGAGGGATAGCCCTGCTCCGGCTTTTTCCCGGTCCCACGGTAAGCGCCGATGCCCTGCTCCTCAACCTGGATCGTAACAACTTTGTAGCCCTCCTGCCCTTTTACTGGGCCGCCCTTTCGACCTATTTCTCCGTCCGGTCAACGAAATTTTTACGGGCCGACATCATCGCCGCGGACGCCCTGCTCCTGGCGGTCTTTTCTATAGCCCGTACCGGGGAGATGGAGGCCTACCGCTGGCCGGTACTGATGATCGCCCTTTTTACGGTGATTCTCTTTTTGCAGATCCTGGCCTTTATGTTTTCCCTGCCCCGGGAATACCGGCTGCGGAAAAAAGAAGGAGCGGCGGCGGGGATTGCCCTTTTTGTCCTGGTTTTTTTGGGGGGCATCCTCTTTATCAGACCCTCCCAGGAAGGGGCCGTTACCAAGGGCGGCGGCCTCCTGGAGCCCAACCTTTTCCGTTTTGATTTTACCCAGTACCTCAAACTGGAAAATGAAATCAGCATGAAGGACGATCTGGTCCTGATTGTCAGAAAAGATCCCGAAGACACCCATATCTTGCTCCGCCGTTTTGTCCTTTCCGGGTATGACCTTAAACAGGGGTTTTTCCGTAATGAGCCGGTTGACGAAAAGGCCCACCCCCAGCGGCTGCCCGAAGGACGTACTTTCTTTGATACTGAAGATCTCGGGACCTACCGGATTACCGGTCAGGAATATTTTTTTGTCAACCTGGATCCCCAGGTTTTTATTGCCCTGAACAAGCCCGTCCTGGTTACCCCCTTTGATCAGTGGGACGCTTCTTCCTTTAGTTCCGCCTATGGGGTACAGAGTTATGTCAGCGAAGCCCTGCCCTTTGAGCTTATGGAATCGGTACCCGGCCCCGTGATGCCGGAAACCCTGGCCTTAAGCGCCGAGGAATACGCTTATTACACCGAATACGGCGGGGACGGGACGATCGCGGCCTATGCCCGGGAAATAACCGGGGGAATTACGAATTACCGGGAAAAGGTACAGGCCGTCTATGAATGGTTGAAATACGGAGAATACCGGTACAGTTTAAAGCCCGGTATAGCCCCCGATGGGGACCAGTTAAAGTTTTTTCTCTTTCAATCAAAAAAGGGGTACTGTTCCTATTATGCCTTTTCCATGGCCCTGCTCCTCCGCTCCCTGGGTATACCCGCCCGGGTGGCGGTGGGTTTCTTTATTGATCCCGAAACCAATACCTTTAATTACTATCCGGTCCGTTCCAACATGGCCCATGCCTGGGTGGAGGTTTATTATCCCGGATACGGCTGGATCGAATACGATCCCACCTCGGAAACCCTGGCCGAAGGGGAAGAATTTGCCCTGTCCCCCGGGACCGTCCCGGATGTTTTTGAGCGGCTGATGAAGGAGATCCTGGACAACCGTTCCCGGTTGAGCCCCCGGACAGGGGCCGAAAATGAAGCCGATCCGGGGACTTTGGGCAGCCTGGGGCGGTCCGCCGGTGTTTTTTTCCGGGCCTATGGAGGATTGGTGTTTTTTATCATCCTCTGCCTGGGGTTTGTTTTTATCCGGACAGGTCCCCTCTGGCGGGCCTTCCTTACCAGGGACCCCCGTAAAAAGGCGGGCCGTCTTTGGGCCCAGGTTTTACGACGGCTGCGTTTGGGGGGATTCAGAAGAGGGCCTCGGGGAGAGGCCGATTGGGCTCATGACCTGGACCGGGAATATACCCTGGGGGTTTACCCCCTCTACCAAAGTTTAGCCGCCGCCCGGTATGCCCCGGAATTTACCGGGGAGGATCTTTCCCTCCTAAAAACCCGGTACGGGGCTTTTGGGGATCAATACAAAAAAGTGATCCCCCTTCCCCGGCGGGTCCTGGCGTGGATCCTTCCGCCCCTGGCCCTGGTCCTGGGCCCCACAAAAAGGCGGCCCGGGGGAGGGACGGGTCTTACCCTGCTGGGGGTCTCCCTTCTTTTAGTGGTCCTGGCGGGGGACGCGGCCCGGGCCCAGGCCCCAAACGGGGAATTTGACCGGGGGGCGGAAGAGCTTTTCAACGAAGCCTGGAATTCCCAAATCGCGGAACTGTGGGAACGGGCCATTGAGCTTTATACCCAGGGGGCCGGGTTTTACCCCCAGGACCCCCGGTTCCCCCTGGCATTGGGGAACCTTTATTCCGGGCACCGCCTTTTCGCCCTTGCCTGGGATGAATACCGCAAGGTAGAGCGGCTAATCCCGGAAAACACCGAAATTTTATACCTCCTCTCCCGGACCGCAGGGTATCTGAACCTGACCGCGGTTTCGGCGGAGTACCTGGAACGGCTGTTGGCCCTGGAACCCGATCATTACGAGGCCATTAGTAATTTGGGGTGGATGTACTATAAACTCCACCGCCTGGAAGAAGGGGAACAGCTTCTTTTGGAGGCCCGATCCCGTATCGGGGGGGACGCCGATTTTGCCATGACCTTGGGAACCATCTATTTGGCCATGTTCCGTTATGAGGATTCCAAACGATGGTACCTGGAAGCCATTGCCGGAGGGGAGGAGGCGGGGGATCGGAGATTCACCGCGGTGGCCTACTACAACCTCTCCATCCTGGAAAGCCGGTTTTATAAATTCGGCGACGCCTTTGACTGTACCAACGCTTCCCTGGCCTCCCAGGACCGGTCCTCGGGACGGCTCGCCCGGGGGGAATTGTTCCTCCGGCGGCTGGATCTCCCGCGGGTTCTTACCGAATATCAGGGGGCCTACGAGTTGGACACCTCCCCCCTGGCCAAGGTGAACCTGGCCCAGGTTTATCAAATTGTGGGCAGGCTCGAAGAGGCCCGGTTGTATGCCGAAGACTGCCTTGGCCGGGGGGATCTTTCCTGGATGATCAATTACGGTATCGATCCGGTACAGTACAAACGGGATCTGCACGAAATCCTGTACAAAACCTATGGGGGACTCAAAAAAACCGAAGGGGCCTTTGTTTACGGTTCCTTAGGGGAAAAGATCAACGGTTTGGTCCGGGCTTTTTCCTATGGTTTTAGGGAATCGGTTCACCGCCGGCTCTACGAAAAATATTGTTTCCTTGACGCCGAGGCTTATGAAGCGGAGCTTTCAGGCCCCGGGGAATCCCATTTGGACGCCCTGATACAGTACTACCATGCTTTTCAATCTTATCCTTCCCGGGCCCGGACCTACCTTAACCGGGCCAGGGAATTTGAGACAGCCCTGATACCCCAGGCTCAAGGGTCCTATGAATTGGAAGAAGGGGCCCTGATGGGGGATAAAATCCTTATCCGCCTGAGTTTGGAGCAGTTTGATCCGGTTTGGGAACGGGATATGATTGCCGAAGGATATGCCGAATTGGCTCAGACGGCCCGGGGAAGTGAAAAAAGGGAGGCGGCGGAACGGCTTTACGCCCTTAACCCGGGGGCGCTCCGTCAAAAAGGGATACGCCTCCCCGCGGAACTCCATTTGGAAACCGACGGATTCCTGAATTATACCGCAAAACTTGAAAAAACCCTGCGCCGCGCCCTGGATAAGGCGGGGATTGATGCAATAACCCCGGAAGCCCAGGGCCGGTTCCGGCTCAGGATACGCCTTGAACCGGGGAATAACGCCCGCTGCGAACTCTACGACGCCGGTAGAGGGATCACCGTATTCTCCCGCCGGTTCCCCCTGAACTCCTCCGCGCCGGGGGATATAAGCGCCTTTATCCGCGCCCTGGGGGACGAGCTTTTTATCGCCCCCTAGCCCGGTAGGGCCGGATGCCGGCTTAAAGAGAAACCGGTAAACCCGATGTGTTTAAAACCACCGTAATGTTTCAAAATAAAATTTAATCCTAACGTAAAATCCGTACTATTGAATGGGTTAAATTGACGGTTCACCTGTTATCGTGGTAGACTCAGAATGGGATCATGTCAAAACAGGCAATGCGGCGGGAAATCACTAAACTCCTCCGGGCCCTTCCACCGGGGGTATTCCGGGAAGCGGGGGTACAGGCCATTTCCCGAATCCGGGGAGGTCCTTTTTGGCAGGATCATCAGAGGATACTGTTTTTTCTCTCCACCGGTCTGGAAATTGATACGGCCCCCCTCATGGAAGCGGCCTTTTCCGACAAAAAAGAAGTTTATGCCCCCAAAGTTATGGGGGAATCGCTCCTGTTTTACCGGATCTACTCCCCGGCCGGGCCTTGGTACATGGGGGCCTTTAATATCCGGGAACCGGCCGCCGTCAAAGAGGAGGATGCCTTGAAACCGGGGGAGTTCCTCGTCCTGGTCCCGGGCCTTGCCTTTGATCCCCAGGGGGGGCGGCTGGGCCATGGCAAGGGTTACTACGACCGCTTTTTCACCGGTCTTGATGTCCCTGGGGTAAAAACCGGTCCCGCGAAAAAAAATCACACCGCCCTGGGGCTCTGCCTGGAAGCCCAAATAGTACCCCAGGTCCCCACGGAACCCTGGGACAAACCCATGGACGCCCTCTGTACCGGAAGCTCCTTCCGGAATTGTTAAAAACCGGCGTCCGGTTTACAGGAAAGGCCGACCAAGCCCGCAACCCGGATCACGGTACCGGAGGGGCCGCTCTCCCCGTCCCGATATTAAACTTGACCCATAAAAATTTTAAGAAGGTTTTTAACGGAATTTGTTTGGAAATTGAAGTTTTTTAACAACCCATTAAAGCAAAACGGCCGGCCAAGCACATATACTTTCTATGAGACCATTACGGGTATTAAAACACGGGGTATGGTACGAAATCCATACCCGTATCAACAACCGGGAACCCCTGTTCCGTCTCCATAAGGCCCTGGCCCTGTTTGCCAAGGTGTTCCGGGAGACGAAACTGCGGTTTGTCTTCGAGATTCGGGGGCTGTGTGTGGAGGACGACTGGCTGACGTTTTACATTAAGCCGGCGGACGGGCTGGAACTGCCCGCAATCATGAAGTGGCTGAAACAGGTGTTCGCCCAACGGTACAACCGGGCGGAGGGCCGGATCGGGCATATCTGGGGGGACCGGTATGGGTC
>JAIRMO010000174.1 GCA_031258625.1 Spirochaetaceae bacterium
GGGAAGACTACGCACGGAACCGGAAAGACCACTCGGCGGCCAATCTGGCGATATTACGGAAGATAACGCTTAATCTGCTGCGGCTGGAACCGACGGAGAAATACGGCAAGCGGAAGCTCTCCCTCAACCGGAAACGGCTCTACGCCTCCTACGAACCCGAGTTTTTGCTTAAAATCCTGTTCAATTTATAATGCGGTTGCCCTGGGGCTGACCCCCGGTTTGGCGTAGGATCAGACCCCCGAGGCGTTACCTCCGCTTAGAGCCGGTTCGGGCGTATCGCCGATATAACCTTGACCAGATCCACCGCCTCACTCACATCGTGGACCCGGATAATCCCGGCCCCTTCCATAAGGCAGAGCGCGTTGGCCGCCAGGGTTCCCGCAAGCCGCCGGGACACATCCCGGCCGGTAAGGTCCCCGATAATGGTTTTCCGGGAAAGCCCCACCAGGACCGGGTACCCCAGGGACCGGATCTCCCCCAGGCGGGCGAGGATCGCCAGGTTGTCTTCCCGGCGTTTACCAAACCCGATGCCGGGGTCCAGGATGATATGCTCCGGAGGAATGCCCGCGGCCAGGGCCCGGCCGGCGGCGGCCGCTAAATAGGCCCGGACTTCCCCCACCACGTCTTCATAGAAAGGCTTGTTTTGCATGTCTACGGGAACGCCCTTTTTGTGCATCAGCACCACCGGAGCCCCCCATTCGGCGCAGAGGGGCCCCAAGGCGGGATCATCCTCCAGGGCGGAAATATCGTTGATGAGGTCCGCCCCCGCCTCCAGGACAGAGCGGGCCACCGGCCCTTTCCGGGTATCCACCGAGACGGGGGTTTGTTTCCGCCCCCTAAAGGCCCGGATAACCGGTATCAGCCGGCGCCGCTCCTCCGCTTCGTCCACATAAGCCGCGCCGGGCCGGGAGGACTCCCCCCCAAAATCTATGATATCCGCCCCCGCTTCCGCCGCCGCGATGGCCCGGTCTACCGCCGCTTCGGGATCCGCGTTATGGCTTCCGGGGTAAAAGGAATCTTCGGTACAGTTGACAATGGCCATTACCAGGGGCCTTCCCCGGAGGTCCAGGAGGGCGCCGCTGGGAAGTTTGACCGGGCCGCTCATTCTTTATCCTCTCCTGAACGGTATTGGGCGTAGGCATAGGCGTTATGGTTGTGGATGCTTTCAAAATTTTCCGCTTCCACGGAAAAACTCGGGAATTGGCGGAGGTCCCTGATGGTGATGTACACATCCCGGACCACGTCCTCGACAAATTTGGGGTTGTCGTAGGCATATTCGGTGATGTATTTTTCATCCTCCCGTTTGAGGAGGGAGTACACCGGGCTGGAGGCGGATTTTTCCACCACGTCGATAATGTCCTCCAGCCAGAAAAAAGGCCCCAGCTCCAGCTCCACCCGGACTATACCCCGCTGATTGTGGGCACCCCGGTCGCTTATGGCCTTGGAACAGGGACACACCGTGGTAACCGGTATGGCCACGGACACGGTAAAATGATGCCCCCCCTGGTATACCCGGCCCTGATAACAACAACGGTAGGACATCATCCCGGTCAAACCCGAAACCGGGGCGCTTTTTTCCAGGAAATAGGGAAAATTCACGGAACCAAAGGAAGATTCCGCGTCCAGGCTGGCACGGATCTTGTTCAACATTTCCAAAAACCGGGGCATGGACAAGTCCTCCCGGTACTCATGGAAAATTTCGATAAAACGGCTCATGTGGGTACCCTTAAAATACCGGGGAAGGTTGGCAAAAAGATCCACCCCGGCGGTGGTATGCTGGACTTTTTTTACCTTATCCAGGACCTGTATGGGATATTCCAGGGACTTCACCCCCACCTTGGTCAAGGGCACGTTCCGATTGTCTTCCAGGTTTTGCACATCGATCATGATACTCCACCTCTATGGCCTCGTTTCCGTAAAAAATAGCCAATATTCGGGGATTAGTAAAGGGTAATTCCTCCGGGCCGGGCTTGGTGCCAGGCACCAAATTCTTTGGGCGCATTTCCGGCGCAAAGCGCCGGAAACCGGGCTTTCCGTTCTAATAAGGATTGCGGGCAGAGCCCGCAATCCTTATTCCACTTCAATCCCTTGCGCGTTTTTCGCGGGAGCCTTTTTCCCCGCTATGACAACGGTAAACAGGCGGCGGACGCTTATATGTTTATCCCGGGTGAATCCTTCACGGGGAAGATCGTATCACCCGGTAAAGCGCAAGGGATAGAAGCGGAATGGGGATTAGCGGGCAGATCCCGCTAATCCCCATTAGATCGGATAGCCCGGTCCCGCGCGTGCGCCGGATGCGCCCAATAGTATTCGGATACGTTTATCCCGGGTCGGGGCGGCTTGGTGCCAGGCACCAAATTCCTTACCCGGTCAAGTTGAGTTGAGTTGATCCTTACCCTTAAGGGCCCTATGATATGCCGGAGGAGGGGTTATGAAAAACGGGTTAATTCATGTGTATGTTGGGGATGGTAAGGGTAAAACCACCGCTTCCGTAGGATTATCCGTCCGGGCCGCGGGCCGGGATAAAACCGTGGTATTTACCCAGTTTTTAAAAACCGATGTCACCGGGGAGCTGGGGCCCCTGGAAAAGCTGGGGGTTCGGGTGATCCGTTCAACGGTGAAGCTGGGGTTTACCCACAAGATGGATGATTCGGAGCGAGCCCGCTGCGGGGAAGAACAGCGGCGTATCCTGGGCCGGGTTTTGGAGATTTTATCCGCCCATAGGGTTGACCTTCTGGTCCTGGACGAAGTGATTGACGCGGTAAATACCCGGATGCTGGATGAGGGGGAAGTCCGTTCCCTGGTGGAAAACAAAGCCCCGGAACTGGAGCTGGTCCTCACCGGCCGGCAGCCCCCCCAATGGCTCCTGGATCGGGCGGATTATGTTTCGGACATACAAAAAGTCAAACATCCCTTTGACCGGGGAATAACCGCCCGGATAGGCATAGAAAAATGAGCCTGGCGCCGGGCATCAGACGGGGTCTGACCCCCTGTTATGGCTAAACGTGACCCACAATTCAGATTACCTGCCTGTTTCAGGACAGACCTTTCCCCGGAACGTTTTCGGCTTGGGGTGGAACAGTGAGCTGATTCGGAATCCGGGGCGGATGGGCCCTGTTTATCCGGGTGCGGGGGTGGGGAGAAGGGGGAATATGAGGAGAAAAGCGGTTTGGATCGCCGTTTCCTTGTACCGGGGTCTGACCCCAGCATCCGATACCCCGATCCACTCCGCCGCCGCCCTTATCTCCTCCTCAGCAGCCTCCCCCTCCACTATCCGCGACCCATACCGGTCCCCCCAGATATGCCCGATCCGGCCCGCCGCCCGGGTGTACCGCTGGGCGAACACCTGTTTCAGCCACTTCATGATTGCGGGCAGTTCCAGCCCGTCCGCCGGCTTGATATAAAACGTCAGCCAGTCATCCTCCAAACACAGCCCCCGAATCTCGAAGGCAAACCGGCGTTTCGTCTCCCGGAACACCCGGGCGAACAGGGCCAGGGCCTTATTGGGGACAGTCGCCGCGGCGCCTGTCCCTAAGCGAAACAGGGGTTCCCGGTTGTTGACACGGGTACGGATTTCGTACCACACCCCTTGTTTTAATGCGCGTAATGGTCTCATGGAGAATATATGTGCTTGACCCGCCGTTTTGCATTAGTAAAGGGTTCAAAAAATTCAAATTCCAAACAAATTCCGCTTGAAATTTTTACGGGTCAAGTTTAGCCTGTTATGGGAGGTTTTGGTGCCAGGCGCCACATCCGTTACCGGCTTAGGGCAAAGGCGGTCCAGCCCCCGGCGGCGGCCGCGAGGCTCCCGATGATAAGGCCGACGTACCAGCGCCGGTTCCGCTCAAGGCGCGCTATCCGCTGTTCCGCCCCCGTCCGGTAGGTTTCCCAGGAGTGTTCCAAGCTCGTCAAGGAGCGTTCGGCTTTCCTCAAGGCTGTTCTGAGCCCGTTCAATTCCCGTTCCGATTGCTCCGCTGCGTTCAAGAGCGCCGCCGAGCGATTCCTCAAGGGCCCCAATTCCCCTTTCAACTGTTCGAGCTCGTTCCTGGATGTCTCCAGCATACTCGACAATGCGGTCGAGTTCTGTTTGGAGTCGGACAGCTCCTGCCTCAGCGTCTCGTTGATTTCGCTGAGCCTCGTTGATATCTCCAGTAACCGAGTCAGTTCGCTCCCGGAGCTGAGGGGGGGGGGAGGTCCGGGTCCGCGGGTAAAGCCGAGAGCGGTGATAAGGCCCCCCGCGACAAGGCCGCACACAAAAGCACCCAGGAGAGGAAGGACCGTGCTTTTTGAAAAAACCCCTGTTTTGGTGTTTTCATGGTTCATAGGTTTTACGGTTCAGGCAACGCCGGGCGGATATCCGATAAAATCCTTACCCCGCATGCTCAATTCTGAAAGGGTACGGCGGTTCGGAAAGCCGAGGCATCCCGAACCGCCGCGCAAGGGTTTTTGACCCGGCTCAAAAGCGTTTTGAAACCGGGCCAACCGGCTCCGGCGGGAAAACCCCCGGCGTAAACCCCGCCGGGGGAACCCTACCGGCTATGACTATGCCGGACACCTACACATTAACTGCGGCTTGTTTTCACTCCGATGCTGAAATCGGGTACTACCGCCGCATTGATAAGCCCTTCGCTTACGAGTTTCACCCCGCTGAAGGTAACAATAACGACTTTCGCGGTGCTGCTTGCATACGCGCTATCCGCTACCTGTAGCTTATCAGAAACAATGCTAGGCGTAAAATTGGCAACGTCTACGTCGCTTGCATCGGCACCCCCTTTAGCGACGACGATGGTACCCCTCAATTCGGTACTAACAAGAGTAATTACAGTTCCGCTACTCCCATCCACTGTGGTCGAAACATCAACTCCTGTATCCACAGCAGTTAACGTTACCGAACCTATGCCATAATAATTAGAATCTGCTCCTCCGCTATAGAAGGTGGACTTCAAATCAATGGTGTTGGCGGTTAATACGCCGGTATCTGCTGAAAAGGCCGTTACCGCCGCCCTGAGCTTCCCGCCCGCTACGCCGTCGGCGGTGGTCGTGTAACCTTCGGTGGCGTCAATCTTGATGGTCCCGCTACCGGCGTCCCCCTGGGCGACAATCACCCCCTCGCCCGAGGCTGACCCAAAGAGTTCGAAGGTGAGGGCTTTCGTGGCCGCGATGGTGAGGGTCGAACCGGCCGCAAGGTCGAGGGTCTCGTTCCGGGGTACGGTGTAGTCTTCGATGGTAACGGCGTCCGTGGCCAAGGCCGAGATGAGGGCCGCGGCCGGGAACTTAACGCCGTTGATGGCGCCGCCCGCCGCGGCGGAGAGGGTGTTTTCGGTGGCGGGATCAAGAACGGTAAAGCCGGTGGCGCTCAGGGAACCCGTTATAACCGACGCCTTGAGTTTGTTGATGGCGCCGACACTGGCCTTGCCTGCCGCCTCGATGGTGATCCCCGCCGCGTCCGCCGCGGCCGATCCGATGTTACCGGTGGTCGTAAATTCGCCGCCGGCATTCACCCTGAGGCTTTGCAGGCTGGTGAACGCCTTAGCCCCGGCGTCAAATTCGCTGTCCACCACCAGGCTGGTAACCTGATCATAGATAGCCGCGTCTGCCGCAAGCGCCCCCGACACCTTGAGCTCCGTTACGTTCGTTAACGTGGCGGCGGAGAGCGTAAGATTCCCCGCCACGGTGAGGGCCTCCAGGGAGGTGAGGGGGTCGGGGGTCGAAAATTTCATACCCGCGGGGACGGTGAGGCTATTCGTGGTATCCGGCACCTTGGCGTTCAACGCCGCCGTTACTTCCAACCGGCGGATAGCCGTGGTCTGGATTTTGGTAAGGTCGCTGGGTTTGACAGGCTGGGTAACCCCGCCCGTGACGACGAGCGTCCCCTTGGGAACCCAACCGAAGGCGGTTTTGACATCGTCCAGGGTGGCCAGGGGTTCCTGGATATCCAGGGTGCCGTCGGCGAAATACGCCTTGCCGGTGCCGAGGATCTGGATCTGAATGTCCTGGCCGTGGATGTCCACCACCGAATCAACCTGAATGGTACCGTTGACAACTTCGATGTTTCCGTCCGTTACCCTGACCCGGTGGGTAGCGTCGGCTACCAAAACACCGTTGCCTTCCACCACCAGCGTCCCCTTGACCTCGAACTGGTCGCCGGGGGTTACCGACCGGTAAAGAACCACGGTTTTACCCGCCGGTATTTCCGTAACCTCAGTAAAATACTGCTTACTACTACCATCTACATAAAAACTAACATCAACCTCATCACCGATCACCCCGATAACCTGGTATTCGGGTTTTTTCAACGCGATGGCGAGAGCGGCTTCGGTATCTACCGTAATATCCACCAGCCTGCCCCCGATTACGGTGGCGGAACTGGAACCGCTGTCCGTTCCCTGTTTACACGCGGTAACCAGAAACACTGCGGATACTACCGCAATCAGCACCAACACAAGACTCCTTTTAATCATAGAGTCCTCCTTCAAAAATAGACTGGCGCGGCGACCCGGCGGGCTGCCGCACCGTTTGGCCCCGCCGCTCAAAAACGGCCGGACTTTTATGTAAAGAGGACATACACATGGTTTTTTCCGCCCAAACGGGATAGAATATACCGTATACTGTGTCTCCCGGGACAGCGATTCCGGCAAGAATGGAGCTGTTCCGGGAGTCCTCTTTAGGAACCGGGAAAGAAAAACGGAGGACCGCAGAAAAGCCTAATTTAAACTGCGGCCCCCCGGAGTGCGCCAGGGAAACGGAAACGAGGAAACAGGAGAAAGAAAGAAGGAGGGCCGCGGAAAAGCCTAATTTAAACCGCGGCCCCCCAGAGGGCACGAGGGAAAGGGAAACCAGGAAAACAAGAAGGAGGACCGCGGAAGAGTCTAAAAACCGCGGCCCCCCAGAGGACACGAGGGAAGCGAAAACCGGAGCAAACGGGGAAGCCGGATAGGGATGTAACGCGGAAAGCCCGGCATATACGGCCGGGTGTTTTTTTACCGGTGAGAAACGAGTGTTTTGGTTATAAGAAATTACCCTGCCTGGTAGGGGGGGGGGGGGGGGGGGGGTAAGAAAAAAAAAACGGAAAGAGGCCGAGCGT
>JAIRMO010000199.1 GCA_031258625.1 Spirochaetaceae bacterium
TCCACCGCAGGCTTCAGGGAATTGTAAGTATAGCCGCCCTCCCCATGGGACAGGATAATCCCATCGTAATTCTTCTGTCCGTTATTGATTACCTGTTCCAGTGTCTGTTGGCAAAGCACGTTATCGCCGTTTGTTACAAACGTATCGACCTCAAACCCGAGCGCCCGGCCTTCCGAAACACAGCCCTCCAAAAACTGCTGGGTATGATCGCCAGGATTCAGGTTGCGTACTACGGCAATCCTGATCGCACCGTCCTTCATCTGGTCGGGAAAGTACTTCTTGAGCAGATTGGTAACTTCCGCACTGTTGGCCGACTGAGCCTCTCTACCACCCGCCGCGAATAACGCCCCGGCAAGCAATAAAGCGGTAAGGGTTAAACATACAATTCTCTTCATAATAATGTCTCCTTCTTAAAATTTTTATGGTTTACACCATAAATTCACGTTTTCAGTTGGGATACGCCCTGGTTTAGTAAAGGCTCCAACCGCTTAAGCACTTCATCTTTTAGACGGGTTATATCCTCCTCCTTTCCGGAAAGTTCTCCCGAAGCCTTAACGCCACAGCTCGTGCATCCCGGACTCTTTCTGCCGCAGGGACAGATCCCTGGCAGGGCCACCGAATCCCGTAGGTTTGTGGCTACCGGGGCACAGCAAGGCGGCATACCTCCGGTGGTCACCCCCAAACGCTCCCGAATTTTTAGCAATTCCTGCACTTGATCGCAGCTCAATACATTGGCCTTACCGATAATATTACCGGTATACATGATCACCATTGCGTAATGTTCCATAGATTCAAGACGGAAAAAAGCTTCCATCAAACTGGTCCCCCAGGAAAGCGCTCCATGGTTTGCCAGAAGCACCGCGTTATAGTCTCTGCAAAAGGGCGCTATCGAATCGGGTATGCCCTGGGAACCTGGAGTCTCGTAATGGACACAGGGGACAGTCCCCAGGTTCACGAGGGCTTCCGGGTAGATCGCCTGATCCAGGCCAATTCCCGCGATAGCGAAGGAAGTACAAATCGGCGGATGTGCGTGGGTAACTCCCATAATATCGGGATTTTCGTTGTATAGGCGCAGATGCATCTTGATTTCAGAGGACGGTTTAAGGTTTCCCGCCTGGATAATTGCCCCGTCGAGGCGCATTTTTACCAACTGATCCTGGCGCATAAACCCCTTTGAAACGCCGGTAGGAGTGGCCCATATAAGATCCGGCCCAACCTTACAGCTTATATTACCATCATTAGCAGCAACATAGTTTTTCTCGTACATACGGCGTCCAATATCCAGAATTTCCTTGCGAGCTTCATAATCAGTTGGATAAATGGTTTTCCGCATAGCCTACTCCCCTGCAACTCGATTAAAACTAAAATCTACTAAAATATTTTATTAATTATCTTAAATCTATTATATCATCCGATTATCCGGTCGTCAAGTTTTTTTCTTGTTATTGTTTTTTTCTTGTTTTTTTCAATTCGGAATATGGTTTCTATACCTTCCATAATTACACCCTAACTCCGCCTAAATGAGGCTGTCTTTCATGTAATTCATTGTATAGCAATGAATTACATCCAGATAAGCAGCCTGAATAGGCTGTCTGTATTTAGGCCATTGACATCTAACTCCTTATACTACAAGCAATTAGATGAAATAGACAGCCTAAAACAAGCGGAATTAGGGATCAATAAATCGAAGGCTGTTTTAAGCTCTGGCGTAATATCCTGTACATCGTTTATCTGTTTACGAGTGTTTTCTATTAGTTCATGGATGTCAATTTCGTCCAGTTTGATACCATCCCCTTCCCCAGGGTATCTTTTATATCCTTTTTTGTTGCCTTGTCAAAATGAGGCTGAATAGTTACAAATTTATTGTCTTTATTTATTGACAAAGGACTTGAACGGTATTAGCATAAACCATGACTCCCAGAATAGCGGACATTGCGAAAGCGGCTGGTGTTTCCCTTTCGGCGGTGTCTTTGGCGCTGAACAACAAAGACGGAGTAAGTACCGAGCTCAGAAAAAAAATAGTCGCCATCGCAGTAACGATGGGGTATCGAACCTCTTTTATCGAAAACAATTTCAGTAATGAAAATATCACTATAAAATTGTTAAAAATAGTTAAACATGGTCATATCGTAAATGAACGGCATAACGCTTTTATCACCGAATATATGGAAGGTATAGAAAGTTGTGCAAAAAAGAAAAAATACAAGTTTGAGGTTTCCTTTTTTAACCGTGCGCCGATCGAAGAAATAATCAATGCTGAAAAAAACGCCGCAGTAGATGGGTTCATTGTACTTGGTACGGAACTAAACGCCCATGAACTCAGCTTATTTGTGGAACTTGCAAAGCCCATGGTGTTTATCGACACCTATCTCCCTTACCTGATTTACGATTGTATTGATATGGATAATGCCGATGGGACCTTCAGGGTCGTACAGTACCTCTACAACAACGGTCACCGTAGTATAGGATTAGTTAGAAGCAGTTATAAGGTCCAAAATTTTAAGATGCGGGAGGCGGGATTTCTGGAAGCGATGGGTTATTTTTCCCTGCCCGTCCAGGAAAATTTCTTCATCAACGTAGACCCCGCTTTTGATAAGGCGATCATCGACATGGGTAATTACCTGGACAACCACTTAAAACTGCCGACGGCCTTTTTTTGTCTGAACGATACCATCGCCTATGGATGCATGAAGGCTCTGCGGGACCGTAATTACCAGATTCCTCAGGATATCAGCATCATCGGGTTTGACGACTTACCCCCCAGCAATATGTCCGAACCCTCTCTGACCACCGTTCATGTCTCGACCCACCGGATCGGCTGGAGGGCTCTGGAAAAACTGGCAGATCAGATCGTCAGCCCCCAGAGCCACATCCCGGAAAATATCCTGGTAGCGGGAAATCTGGTTGTCCGTAACAGCGTCCGACATATCTGAAAATTTCCCCAAGACCTCATCCATGTTCAGCAGGTCGCCTTCATTGGCTGCCGTCATCGCAATACCTTTGGAAGCATCCATCACACTACCGCTATCTAATGCAACAATAAAATCACAGCCGTTTTCACGGATAAATTTCACGCCGTCCATAACAGCGGTCTTGGCAGGGTTTGCTCTAATGTCAGGCATTCAACAGTCTGCCTGTAGGAACAATTACCGGGTATTTATCCTTCAATAGCCCGAAGGGCAACAGAACATCTCATGTCCTGTGGATGTAAAAAAACAGCCTTACGGAAAAAGAAGCGTATCATCCTCAATACCGAACGCATCGTCCGGGAGGGCTATTCCCCGCCGCCCGTCCCGCCCTGTCCGGGTGATTCCATATCCCGTTGACCCCCTCGCCCTATTCACCGTATCATGGGGTAATGGCGGAATCAAGGAATAGTCAAAAAAGAAATTCTCAAAAATCAGACTCCCGGCGGTCCGGGGGAATGCTTTTTTGGATCGCCTTTTTTATCCTCATCATCTGTCTTTTTTTTATTAACAGAAACCTGATCCGTACAACCATACAAAACACCCATTTTTTGGATCGCCTTTTTAACCGTCCCCAGGACACGGAGGAGCCCATTTCCCCCGGGGGGGCCGCGAGTGAGGAGGTTTTGCCGGAGAGGAACTTTGAGGGGGAGGAAGTTCCCCCGGCGGAAAGGCCGATCCCTTCGGTTCCGGCGGAAGAAAACCCCGGGAACGTCCCGCAGGCGCTTCCGGCCCCCCCGCCGCCCCGGGAACCCGCCTCGGCAAGCCCCGGGGCAGAGCGGCGGGATCGGCCGATTTATTTCATGCAGGTTGACAAGGACGGTACGGTGATGCGGATGCGGGTATCAAGACCCCTGGCGGTCTCGGACTCCCCCATGACCGATGCCATCCGGGCGCTGTTTGAGGGGCCTTCCCCGGAGGAACAACGGCGGGGGATGGTATCCTTTATACCGCCGGGGACGGAGCTGTTATCCGTTATGGTCCGGGGTACTACCGCCTATATCAACGTTAATCAGGAATTCCAGTTCGGAACCTTTGGGGTGGAGGGATACGCCGCCCAATTACGGCAGATTGTATGGACCGCCACGGAATTCTCCACGATCAAGGATGTCCAGATCCTCATCGAGGGGAAACGGGTGGATTATTTAGGCGAAAGCATCCTGATCGGCAGCCCCATCAGCCGGGATATGCTGCCCTAGCGGCCTGTTGCGCTTGTGAATTTGGGCGCATCCGGCGCGCGCGCCGGACCGGGCTATCCGCTATAATACCGAAACCCGCCTGTGGCGGGCTTTCGGTATTTCCGCTCCTATCCCTTGCGCGTTGCCGGACAGCCGCCGCCATACGGCCTCCCGCCGGAAAACAAAACCATTGCCGCAGATTTCTTCAATTTGCGGCATCCCGCCGTTGTTGGATGGTCCGGGCCGTTTCCGGGGGGGTGCTTCTTCCCTCAAACAGGGCCCTGAGTTCTTCCCGCAGAATGGTTTCCAGTTCCTTTACCCCGGGAACCCCCGCAAATTGATCCGCCGCCTCCCCCGCCGTGTACATATCGTAGGCCTTGGCGTAGAGGGAATTTTCCCCGGCAATTCCGGCGGCTTCGTCCCGGTTCCCCGGTACGGCGTGGGCCATGGACGCGAGGAATGAACGGCGCTCGCAGAGGAAGGACAAAAAAGCCCAGGCCTCATCCTTATGGCGGCTTTCCCGGCTTATTCCGGCATACCAACTGGTCAGCCCAAAAACAGGCCGGCCCAGGTACTTGTCCGCCGGGGGAATGGTGGTGATGCCCAAACGCATCTCCGGGTTTTCCTCCATAATACGGTTTATCTCCGGTATGGAACCGACCATCATGGCGGCGCGGCCCTGCATAAATTCGCGCCGCTTCTCATCTTCGGTTTTGGTAAAGGGTGAAGGGGAAAGCAGCCCTTCCCGGTAGAGCCGGTTTAAAAAATCCAGGGTATCAATTACCGCGGGATCGGTAAAATCCAGGGCGGTTTCCGGGCCGGCTTCCACCCCGGATGCCCAAATCCAGGAAAAAACATCCCGGTAAACGCCCTGGGGGCTTTCCGGGCTTAAAGCCAACGCCATCCCGTAACGCCCCGCCGGGGGGTCGGTAAGGGCCCGGGCGTAGGTAAGAAATTCCTCCCGGGTTTTGGGGGGCCGGTCGAATCCCGCGGCCTCCAGCAGGGGGCTGTTATAAAACAGGGGAGCCATAAAGGAGATCAGGGGGATAGCCCAGTTTTCGTATTCCCCGGGGGTGTCGTCAGGAAAGGCCCCGGCATCTTCAAGTTCCGCTGCCCCGTTTTTATAGGATTCCAGGGGTTCCAGCAGGTCCGCCCGGATCAATTCATACAGCCAGGAGGAGTCCAGGCCGATAATATCCGGCGGGGGGCCGCCATCCTCCCGGGAAAAAAGTTCCCCCATCATGGTATGGTGGGGCTTATGGGCCAATAGGATGGTAATACCGGGGTTAAGCCCCTCATATTCCCGGACCATAGCCTCCAGGGTATCCGCTTCCAGTTCATCCTGCCACCACTGGGTAAATACCAGGGTGGTATTCCCCAGGGCTTTAAATTGATTGGGCAAAAAATTAAGCGCCGAAAAGAATAGCGCCCCTAATACCACCACCGCGAAACAAAATAAAAACCAATCCAATCGTTTTGCATCCATAACAATTCATTCCCCGCTCGACTTTTACCGGTTTTTACGGTATACCGTCCTTATATGTTCGGCTTTCTGAAAAAATTTTTCCGCCGTTACCGTCTCCGGCAGGAAAAGCCCGATGCGGATACCCTTATTGAAGAAAAATGGGAGGCCGATTTTTCCAAATCCCAACGCCTCCGTTTTGATATTAAATCAGAAACTTCCCATGATGCCTATATCCAAAATAAGTCCCTGGTTTTGGGCCTAAAAAAAACCAATTGTATCGCCTGGGTAACGGATCCCCTGTACCGTTACGGGGACCAGGTTCTTGAGGCCCGGATAACCCTGGATCCCCTGGGGGGATACGCCGCGGCGGGGCTGATGTTCCGGGTGGTGGATGAGGGGACCTTTTATTCGGTGTTGTTTTCCAGCAAGGGGTATTTCCGGGTAGACGTGGTTCGGAACAATACCCCCCTGACCCTTGCGGGCTGGACCGAGCTGCCCCCGGAAGCCGGCTCCCC
Organism: Spirochaetaceae bacterium; assembly: GCA_031258625.1. GTDB lineage: Bacteria > Spirochaetota > Spirochaetia > Treponematales > Breznakiellaceae > JAIRMO01. Next base: position 6,125 of record JAIRMO010000199.1, read on the forward strand.
CCCGGGGGCGGCCGGGGAAGGCCCCCGGACCGTATCCCCCGCCATTATCGCCTACGGGGATCACCTGCTCCTGCTCGTCAACGGCCATTGGGCCGCGGAAATCCGGGACGGGACCATCCCCTCGGGCAGGATCTGTTTTTGCCTGGCCTCCTACAAGGCGGGAGCCCCCGGGGAAATACGCCCCGGGGAACCGGCCCCCCCCGCCTATACGGCCCAGGCGTTCCTGGAGTCCCTTTCCGTAGAATCCCGGATTGGGGAGGTAAACGCCCGGTACGAAACCTGGGCCGATAACCCCCGCATCGATCCCCAAAGCCGTTTCCGGCTGGCCGAGACCTTTACCGCCATGGGGCAGCCCAATCCGGCCCTGGTACAGATGAAAAAGGCCTGGGAATCCGGGGCCGCCAAGGAACAGCCGCAGCTCCTCCTGGCGGGCCGCCTGGCCCTGGCCCTGGACCTTACCGGAGAGGCGGAGGAGTATATCCGCTCCTGTCTTGAAGCCGGCCCGGACACCCTTCCGGGGAGGGACGCGGCGGTGGAAAAGGCAAAACTCCTCTATATTATGGGGAGATTTGAGGAACTCCGGCAGTATGGGGAGGAGGCGGTAAAGATTTTGCCCGGCAATGGGGATCTTTGGACCTTCCTGGGTCATGCCTATGGGTACCTGGCCTGTTACCAGGAGGCCGCCCTGGCCTATGACCGGGCCTTTGAATCGGACGGTGAAAAGGGGCTCCCCGCCCAAAACGCCGCCAATGCCTATGAGCTTGCGGGCCGGCAACGGGAGGCCCTGGACCGGTACCTCAAGGCCGGCCGGGTATTTCTCTCCCAGGGAAATTACGCGGATCTGGGGAACCTGATCCCCAAACTCCTCTTTCTGGGCAAGGAGGATTGGGAAGCCCGGGGCCTGGCGGGGAAATGGGCCTTTGGCATTGAGGATTGGCCCCTGGCGGCCAAGGAGTTTTCCCGGGCGGAAACCCTGCGGAAGGCCCAAAATCCCCCGCCCCCGGAGGATCCGGCCCTGGTTTTTCTCCGGGGGCTGCTCCTTTTGCGGAAGGGGAAACGGGAAAAGGCCCTGCCCCTCCTGGAAAAAGCCGCCGCCCTGGCCCCGGACTACGGCCTTTTCCGCTTCCGCCTGGCCGAGAACCGGTTCCTGCTCCGGGGGGATCCCCGGGACCCCAAACTCCTCGCCGACCTGGAGGCCGCCCTGACCCTGGCCCCGGAAGACGGCTGGGTGAGGAACCTGGCCGCCCAGATTGCCCTCAGCAGGGGCGATTTGGACGAGGCCGCGGAACATCTGGAAAAGGCGGCCCGGTCCCTGGGGGACGTGCCGGCCGTCCGGGTAAACCGGGGGGTGATGTACTATTTGCGGGGGGCCCCGGACAAGGCCCTGGAGGTTCTATCCGCGGAAGGGGAAGAAGACCCCTCCGGGGTGATGGCCAACTGCGGGGGGAACCTCCTGGTCCGTTCCGGCCGTTATGAGGAGGCGGACGGTTACTACCGGAAGGCCCTGGCCCTCGACCCCGGAAATATCGAATACCGCTGCAACCGGGCCTCCTGCCTTATTGAGCTGGGGGCCTACGGTGAAGCCGACACCGTTCTGACCCAGGTCCCCGATCCCCCTCCGGCGGCGCTGGAACTGATCGCCTTTGTGGCGGTAAAAAAAGGGGAATACCCCCGGGCCGAAGCCGCCTGCCGGGCCGCCCTGGAACAGGATCCCCATCACGTTCCGTCCCTGTTTTCCCTGGGGTGGATCTACCGTACCCTCAGCCGCTGGGATGATCTCCGGGGGATAATGGCGCTTTTGGACAAAGAAGTTTTGGAGGGGGAAGATTCCGCCCGGCGGGATGAACTGGCCCGGCAGCTTGAAGACGCGCTCTTCCGGCTCATCCCCTGCGCCTCCTGCGGCCGGAGCTGGCGGGCGCCCCGATCCCCGGAAAACGCCCCGCCCATACGACTTTTTGCGATGCCCCCGGACGAACTCCCCGCGGGGACCTGCCCCGAATGCGGCAGCACCTATTGTATCGGGTGCGGCAAGGAACATCTGGACGGGGAGAGCCGTTTTGTCTGTCCCCGATGCGGAAAGCCCCTCAAACTGATCGATGAGGGCTTAAAACGGCTGGTTTACGATTGGGCCGCCGGGGCTCTTCCCCGGGAAAAAACCGAATGAGCCCTTTCACCCCCCCCGATAAGGAACCGGATGCGCGGCGGTTTCGTTAATGTTCGCCGTAGATAACAAGCCGGTCTCCGCCCTGTTGCCTGGCTTCGCTGCACGCCTGATCCGCCCGGTGCAGCACATCATTGGTGTCGGTATAGGCATCGGTCAAAGCCAGAAGCCCTATGCTTAAAGAAATACCGGAGGAGGCGCCGGAACTGAGCCGGAGATTCCCGGCCGCTTTCCGGAGCCGCTGGACTACCCCCACCGCCTCCTCAACGGTACAATCCCGTAAAATAAGGACAAATATATCATCCCGGAGCCGGGCCGATATATCCCTCCGTTGAACATGGAAACGGATAATATCCGCGGCTTCCCGCAGCAATTCATCCCCCGCCACAACTTCGTTGCCTATGCCGATCTCTTGGTACTGATCGATATTAAACATCAAAAGCGCATAGAACCCGGCGGTTCTTCGCAGGTCCTCCAGAACCTCCTGAAGTTTGGGGATAAAACTCTCCCGGTTTAAGAGGCCGGTCAACGCGTCATGGTGGGCCTGAAAATCAACCGTGGCGGACAGCCTTTTCATTTCACTCGTATCCCGAAAAATCATCACATATTCGGGGAGTCCCGTATCGTCGGGGACTTGAATTTTGGTAATCGAGCCCTCTATAATAAAAGTTTCCCCGATATGGCTTTTTAAAATCACGTTCCGGAAGAGCAGCGGGGTTTCATCCTGGGGCAGGCCGCCGGGTATCAGGGGAGACAACTTTTGGGCTTCAATAACGCTGAGGCTCTGCGGCGCCGTTTTTCCCGCGGCCTTCTCATTGGTCCAGCCGATCATCCGTTCCGCGGCGCGATTTATAAACATAATCGATAACTTTTGATCTATGGCGATGATTCCGTCATACACATTATTCAAAATAGCGGAAAAAAGCCGTTCCTGGTGTAATAGGTTTTTATCCATAACGTTTTTTCCTGACACATGGGGGATTTCCCAAAATTTCAGTTTTTAGGGAAACGCCTTTGAATGGGGAAAAACGAATTTTTGACCGGTTTTCCCTGACCGTCCCAAACTCGTTGGGTTTTTGAATTGGTCCCATGTAAACAAAAACCTTCCTGTATACAAAACACCCTGTCCGATAAAAAAAACTGCCGAAAGCTCAGGTCTCTGATAAATCCAAGGAAGCCGGACAAGCGCCGCTTGTCTCCCTAAAGTTGAAGTTTTATATTCTTTAATTATGATGTTTTTTGCTATATATATCAAGGACCCTGAATCGGCGGCCAGGATAAACGCTCAAGAATTCGCGTCTTCCTCTTTTGGGCGCATTTCCGGCGCAAAGCGCCGGAAACCGGGCTTTCCGCTCCAATCCCTTACGGTATTTCCGCTTCAATCCCTTGCGGTATTTCCGCTTCAATCCCTTGCGCGTTTCCCGCGGGAGCCTTTTCCCCTGCTGTGATAGCGGTAAACAGGCGGCAGACGATTCTAGGCGTTTATCCTGGGTTCAGGCAGGCATTGTCAGGGGTGGCATCCGGGGCTTTTATCCAGGACGAGTCCTATCCCCATATCTACCGAGGACCTATGCGGGCCCATAAAGGCTTTTTTACCGGCCTCAGAGTAGATGTTTCCCCGAAGGTGTTTTTGGATT
>JAIRMO010000225.1 GCA_031258625.1 Spirochaetaceae bacterium
GTATAGGCAGGTAATAAGAGGTACTGCACGCAATCCATTGAACCGCCGTGTACCGAACGGTACGCACGGTGGTGTGGGAGGACGGCCGCTCAAATAATGGGCGGCCTCCTACCCGATTGTATTCGACTTTGCGGTAAAAGAAAGAGCCGCGCCCCCTTGTCAAAGGCCAAAGGAAATGGCACCCTTTTCCCCAAGCCGGTTCCATCGGGAGCGGAGTTTCCGCGCTAACGGCGTTTGGGAACCGGCTCAACCATCCGCCGGGCGGGGCGGGGGATTTATGCGGAGGTTGTAATGGCGGCAAAGATTGGGATGAAAAATCCGGTGGTTGAGCTTGACGGGGACGAGATGACCCGGGTGTTGTGGGCGTTGGTTAAGGAGCGGCTCCTCCTCCCCTTTGTGGACCTCCAAACCGAATATTACGACCTGGGGCTTTTAAACCGGGACGCCACCGATGACGCGGTTACCACCGAAGCCGCCCGGGCCATAGCGCGCGTAGGGGTGGGGGTGAAGTGCGCCACCATCACCGGCAACACCGCGCGAAAGGCCGAATATAACCTGAAAAGCCTCCACCCCAGCCCCAACGCCGCCATCCGGGCCATCCTGGACGGCACGGTGTTCCGAAAACCCATCACCGTTGCGGGCATTACCCCCTCGGTTTCGACCTGGAAAAAGCCCATCGTGATCGGCCGCCACGCCTACGGGGACGTGTATAAAAACGCCGAAATGGCCATCCCCGGGCCGGGCCGGGTGGAACTGGTCTATACCCCCCGGGAGGGCGGGGAGCGGCGGCAGCTCGTGGCGGAGATGGCGGGGCCGGGGATCGTCCAGGGCATGCACAACCTGGACGAATCGATTAAAAATTTCGCCCGTTCCTGTTTTCTTTACGCCCTGGACGAAAAACTCCCGGTCTGGTTTGCCGCCAAGGATACGATTTCCAAAATCTACGACGGCCGCTTTAAGGAGCTTTTCAACCAGGTCTACGAAACCGAATTCAAAGAAAAATGCGCCGCTGCGGGGGTAAGCTATTTTTATACCCTTATCGATGACGCCGTGGCCCGGGTGGTTAAAGGGGAAGGGGGCTTCCTCTGGGCCTGTAAAAACTACGACGGGGACGTGATGAGCGACATGGTAGCCAGCGCCTCCGGGAGCCTGGCGATGATGACCAGCGTCCTGGTTTCCCCTTCCGGGGCCGTGGAGTACGAGGCCGCCCACGGTACGGTACAGCAACACTACTACCGCTGGCAAAGGGGGGAACGGACCAGTACCAACCCAACGGCCCTGATCTTCGCCTGGACCGGGGCCCTGGCGAAACGGGCGGAGCTGGATCGCACCCCTGAACTGGGGGCCTTTGCCAAAAAACTAGAAGCGGCCACCCTCAGGACCATTGAGGAGGGGGACATGCCCGGAGATTTAGCCCGCCTCGCCTCCCCGGTCCCCGTCCGGGTCCTGGATTCCTGGGAATTTACCGGTGCTATCGCCCAACGGCTCCTTAACGGATCAGCACCGGTTTCCGGGTAGCCGCCGATTCGTACAGGGCGTCCACGATCTTCATCAGGATCAGGGCTTCCTCGGGGGTGTTGTAGGGTTTGGCGCCGCCGCCGATGGCGTTGATAAAATTCACCGCGTTCCCGATCCTGCCCATGGATTCGTCCTTTTCGGTCTTGATGTCCAGATCCACCTGATTCCCATAGGCTTCGGTAAAAAGCCGGCAGGTATCGATGCTGGTTTCGTCCAGGCCGTCAATGCCAAAAATCCGCTCCAGCTTGCCCCCGGCTTTGGCGCCCTGGAAGGTAACGGACACCACCTCCCGCTCGTTCATTTCCGCCCAGGAGCTGCGGATCATAAGGTTCTGGCCGGTCTTAAAGGTGAGCATGGCATGACAGGAAGACTCCACGTCGGTAATGCCCCTGGCCGCGTCGGGGATGCCCCAGGGGCCCTTAAAAGCCCGGTTGTCCATAAAATCGTAATACGCGGCGCTCAGAAGATACTCCGGCTCGGGGAACCCCATAAAGTACAGGGCCAGATCCAGCATATGGGGCAGGTCTATCACCGGGCCACCGCCGGAAAGGGCCTTGGTGGTGAACCAGCCGCCAAAGCCGGGGATCCCCGCCCGGCGGATCCAACTTGCCTGGGCGGAATTGATGGTCCCCACCTTGCCGTCCCGGATATACCCGATCATGGCCTGGGATTCCGGGCGGGCCCGGTTGTTAAAATCAAACATGAGCCGCTTCCCCGCTTTTTTCGAGGCGTCCAGCATCTCCCCCATCTCCGCGGCGTTCAGGGCCGGGGGCTTTTCGCAGTAGACGTGTTTCCCCCTTTCCAGGGCTTCCACGGTCAGGGGCCTGTGGAATTTGTTTGGGGTGATAATGGAAACCCCGTCCAATTCGGGCAGGGCGTCCAGCATCTCCCCCAGGCCCGTATAGATCTTTTCTATATTATTGGCCGCCGCGAAGGCCTGCGCCCGGGTTTGATCCATATCCGCGATAGCCTTTACCTCGGCGCCGGCCTTGATAAAACCCTTATAATGATACAAGGCCATCCCTCCGGCCCCCACAATCCCGATCTTTATTTTTTCCATACCGGCAGCCTCCCCTATAATTGGCCGTTTCAAACCACCCGGTTTCGGCCGTAACTCAGCGATTGCTTTCAGAACCCAAAGTTCCGAACAACCCCATTATACGATTCCCGCCCCCCCGGTTCAAGTTCGATCTACCGTTCTACCCCTACAAAGGCTTTTTCAGGTAATTTGGGCGCATCCGGCGCCCGCGTTGCGGGCGCCGGACCGGGCTATCCGCTATAATGGGTATTGACCGGCTCCGCCGGTCAATACCCATTCCGCTCCTATCCCTTGCGCGGAATTATAAACCGCGAATTACCCTTTCAGCGTATGGCCGCCGCCGGAGGTCCCGGCCCTCCGCGTAAGGCTGTTCAGGACAATTTGGGCCCGGGTATATGGTGTGCCATATATGGGGTATGGGGTCAGACCCCAGTGGTGTGCCATATCCGGGGTACGGGGTCAGACCCCAGGCGCTATATATGGTGTGCCATATATGGGGTATAGGGTCAGACCCCAGATGCCGGATATAGTGTAGTATATTGAATATAATGGATGCGCGTCCCGGAATCAGACCCTGTTCCATACCAGGATAAACGCATAGAATCGTCTGCCGCCTGTTTACCGCTATCACAGCAGGGAAAAAGGCTCCCGCGGGAAACGCGCAAGGGATTGAAGCGGTATAATTTTTTGGCAGACCTGTCTGCCAAAAAATTATTTAAGCGGAAAGCCCGGTTTCCGGCGCTTTGCGCCGGAAATG
>JAIRMO010000021.1 GCA_031258625.1 Spirochaetaceae bacterium
CCCTCCTCCCCGCCCCCGCACCCGGATAAGCGGCGCCAATCCGCCCTTGGTTCCGAATCAGTTTCCGTGTCCACCCCAAACCCCGACCCCCAAGGGAAAGGTCTGCCCTGAAACAGGCAAAACCTGAATTACGGGTCACATTTGGGGGATACTGGGGCCAAGCCCTATTTTTTGGGGGTTATTTTGTCGTAAGAAAGGGTTCCAAAGATACCGGAACGGAAGGTTTCGTCCCGGATTATCCCCCATTGTTGGGATGCGTCGGTATTAATCCCCTGTATGGTGAGTTCCTTCAGAGCCCGGTCCATCCGCACCAGGGCCCGGTTCCGGTTGGGGCCGTGGACGATAACCTTGCCCACCAGGGATTCGTAGTGGGAGGTAACGGTACAACCCTCATAAAGACAGGAATCAAACCGTACCTCCGGGCCGCCGGGGATCTCCAGCCTGGTAACCTTGCCGGAATCAAGGGCGTTGATCCGGCATTCCATCGCCCACCCGGAAATCCGCAGGGAGGACGGCAGCATTTCCATCCGGCCCTCAATGCCGGTGAGGAGCTGCTGGCGCAAAATATCGGCGCCGGTAACCATCTCGTTTACGGGATGCCCTGTCTGGAGCCGGGCTTTGATCCCCAAAAAATAAAACCGCTCCCCCTGTACGAGGAACGCCACGGTTCCCGCTCCCCGGTACTTAAGCCCCCGGAAAAGTTTCGCCGCCCCTTCGGACATGTCCTTCCGCATGGCCCCGGAAACCCCCGGAGAAGGACTCTCCTCAATCAGTTTCCGGTGATTTTGTTGTATTGAACCGTCCCGCTCCCCCAGAACCGCCACTTTTCCCACGCCGTCGGCGATGATCTGGAGTTCTATCAGCCGGGGATTATCCAGGTATTGTTCAACAAAAACCGCCGTATCGGTAAAATTCAACGCGGATTCCCGCTTGGCGGCGGATAATTTCCTTTCAAGTTCCCGGCCGGAACGGGCAACCCACATCCCCTTGCCCCCGGCCTTGACGATCACCGGAAACCCCAGTTCCGCCGCGGCCTTTTTCACTGCCCGGAGATCCGCCGCCGCTTCCCCGCTGCCGGGAATAACCGGGAGGCCAAAGTCCCCGGCGGTTTTCCTGACCCGGAACTTATCCCCCGTATATTCCAGCACCTCCGGGTCGGGCCCGATGAAGATAAGCCCCCGCTCCCGAACCGCCCGGGCAAACCCGGGATCTTCCGAAAGAAAACCCGCTCCGGGGTGTATGGCCTCGCAGCCGGTATTAATTGCCGCCATGATAAGGTTATTACTCACCAGGTAACTTTGAGAAACCGGGGGAGGTCCGATACATACCGCCTGGTCCGCCAGCCGTACATGGAGGCTTTCCTTGTCCGCGGTGGAATAAACCGCCACGGTTTTAATCCCCATTTCCCGGCAAGTCCGGATAATCCGAACCGCAATTTCTCCTCTATTGGCTATCAGTAACCGCTTGATCAAAAAAGGCTCCATTACGGTACGGCCGTATTGGTTACAGCCGCTTCACTTCAAAGAGGGTTTGACCGAACTCTACCGGATCGCCGTCGCCGGCCAAAACCGAGAGGATTTCACCGTCAAATTCCGCCACCAGTTGATTCATCATATTCATAGCTTCCAGAATACAGAGGGTCTCTCCGGCTTTAACTTTGGCTCCGGGTTTCACCAGGGGCGGATCGTCAGGACCGGCGGCGGCATGAAAAACCGCCACCATGGGACTGGTGACGGCCTCGCCTTTGCCGCCGCGATGGGAGGAAGGGCCCGCCGCCAAACCCAGGGACACGGCCGGAGCGCCGGCATCGACGGCTCCACCGCCTTGGGGATAGGCCAGTACGGATTGGTGTACCGCGGCGGCCTTCCTGAGGATGAGATGTATGGTCCCATCGTTCAGATCCAGCTCATCCACATTACCGGAACTAAAAGTATCAATCAAAGTAAGAATCGTTTTCTCGTTCATCACGGCTCCACACTTCTATAGTACTCAATCCCCGGAATATAGTAAAGGTAAAAATTAACCGGAGCGGCCGGTCCGCTTAAACCTCAGTAACGGGAACCCTGGCGATTAGCCCGAAACCCCGCCGGTGGTACCGGCGGACACCAAACAGAGCCATTCCGCTTCGGCGGCAAGCTCCTCCCCCACATAGGCCCTGCCGGCTTGTTTGATCATCCGGGAGGATACCCGCAGGTTTTGTATTTCAGAACGGACCTCTTCCCCGGGCCGTACCTGGCGGCGGAACTTTACCTTATCCACCGAGGCAAGAAAAAACAAGGCATTTTGCCCGGCTTCCCCCCCCAGGACCCCCAGTTGACGGAGCCCCGCCCCGCCGGATTGGGCCATGGTCTCTATGAGGATGACCCCCGGAACCACCGGGTATTGGGGAAAATGTCCCCGGAAAAAAAATTCCCCCTCTGTAAAAACATGGCGGGCCAGGATCCGTTCCTTGCTTGCCTCGATAATTTCATCCACAAAAAGAAACGGTTCCCGGTGGGGGAGAAGTTCTTCTATTTTATCCATAGGCGCCCCTTATTCGGTATATTTCCTGAACACCACCACTCCGTTGTGTCCCCCGAACCCTAAAGAGCCGGAAGCCGCCGCATCCACCGCGCCGTATTGGATCCTGTTGGGTACATAATCCAAATCACAGGCAGGATCGGGATTTTCCAGGTTAATTGTAGGGGGAAAATATCCGCCCCGGATCGCCAGGATACAGGTAATGGCTTCAAGGCCCCCGCTGCCGGCTACACAATGGCCGGTCATGCTCTTGGTACTGGAGACCTTCAATTTGTAGGCGTGATTCCCAAAGGCATATTTTATCATTTTGGTTTCCGTGGGATCGTTGATCTCCGTGGAAGTCCCATGGGCATTGTAATATTGAAGTTCTTCGGGTTTCAACCCCGCGTCCGCCAGGGCGAGTTTGATGGCCCGGCCGCCCCCTTCCCCCGTGGGGTCCGGGGCGGTGATATGGTGGGCGTCGGCGGAACCGCCATATCCGGCAAATTCCGCCAGGATCGCCGCTCCCCGTTTTTTCGCGTGTTCCAGGCTCTCCAGGATCAGGATCCCCGCCCCCTCCCCCAGGACAAAACCGTCCCGGTCGGCGTCAAAGGGCCGGCTCGCCTTTTCCGGCTCATGGTTACGTTTGGAGGAAAGGGCCTTGAGCATCTGGAACCCCCCGATGGCAAAGGGGACCACACAGGCTTCGGCGCCCCCGCTGATCACCACCTCGCATCTCCCGGAACGGATCAGGTCCAGGGCCTGCCCCATGGCGTCGGTACCGGAGGCGCAGGCGGTTACCTGGGTATAGGCGGGGCCCTTGGTCCCATAAAGCATGGAAATATTACCCGCCGCCTCGTTCCCGATCATCAGGGGTATTGTCAAGGGAAGCATACGCCGGGGGCCGTTATCAAAAAGTTTATGAAAAGATTCGGTAACGATTTCGAAGCCCCCGATGCCGTTCCCCAAAACTATCCCGGTTTTTTCGGGCTCGCTTTTTATACGGCGGCTCTCCCCTTCGCCGGCCCCGGCGGTTTCCAGCAGTCCCGCCTGGGTCAAGGCCTGGACGGCGCCGGCCGCGGCAAATTGGGTGAACCGGGCCATTTTCCGGGCGTCCTTTTTATCTATCCAGCGGGAAGGATCAAAATTTTTAACCTCCGCGGCAATGGTTACATCAAAACCGGTGGTATCAAAGGCCGTGATCGGCCCAATGCCGCTTTTTCCCGCCTTGATAGAAGCCTCAAATTCTTCCACCGAATTTCCTATGGGAGAGACAACCCCAAGGCCGGTAACTACAACCCGTTTGCTCATAAAAATCCTCCGTCTATATAAACATACCGCCGTCCACGGCAAGTACCTGTCCGGTTATATAACTCCCCCGGGCGGAGGCCAAAAACAAAACCGCCTCGGCCACATCCTCAGGGGCCCCCATACGTTTGAGGGGGATATGGTCCAACAGCTTTTCCCGAACCGTTTCCGGCAGGGCGTTGGTCATATCCGAAACAATAAAGCCCGGGGCCACCGCGTTAACCCGTACCCCCCGGCCGGCGGTTTCCTGGGCCAGGCTTTTGGTCAATCCGATAAGCCCCGCCTTGCTGGCGGCGTAGTTGACCTGTCCCCCGTTCCCGTGGATCCCCACCACACTGGACATATTGATGATGGAACCGCTTTTCCGGCGGATCATATCCCTGCCCACGGTCCGGGCGATGAGGAAGGCCGAGGTAAGGTTCACCGCCAGGACCTTTTCCCAATCCTCAAGGCTCATACGGAAGGACAGGTTGTCCTTGGTTATCCCCGCGTTATTTACCAGGATATCGAAGCCGCCGGCGGCTTTGAGGTTTTTTTCGATGATCCCCTCCACGGCGCTTACCTCGCTGAGGTCCGCGCATATCCAGTGGAGTTTCCCCCCGGACCGGGAGACCCGTTCCTCCAGATCCTCCGGCTCCCTGGTTCCCAGCCCCCAAACCTCGGCCCCCTGGACGAGAAACAGATCCGTTACCGCCCGGCCTATACCCCGGGACGCCCCGGTAACCAGGGCTTTTTTATCCGCTAATTCCATAAAACGCTCCTTAGGCCCCCATAGGGGGCTTTATGCCCCTGGAGCGGGGCGGGTAAAGGAAAGACCGCGCCCCCCTCCGCCCTCCCGCAGGGGGCTTGCATAAACATACGCAAAGGGTCAGACCCCAACCGTATATTTATGCAAGCCCCGAAGAGGGCCGCCCCCCGCCCCTCTACAGGGATTTAGGCCCCCTGCTTTTCCTCAAGCTGCCAGCCGATGAGGGTTTCAATATCCGCGGCGGTACCGGCGGCAAAACAGGGGATAGTGGTCTCCACATCCTTCCACAGGCCCTGTAATACCTTACCGGGGCCGGTTTCCAGGACCGCGTCTATCCCCAGGGCGGCGACGGCCCCCTCTTCCGCGGTCCACCGAACCGGCTCGGTGATCTGCCGTAACGCCAGGGCCTTTGCTTCCGCCCCGGAACCGACCCGACCCCCGGAAACATTGGAAAACAGGGGGATGGCGGGGTCCTTAAATTCCGCGGCGGCCAAAACCGGGCCGAAGGCTTCCGCCGCCCCGGCGATCAGGGGGGAATGGAAAGGGCCGGCCACCTGGAGCCGCACCACCCGCCGGGCCCCCGCTTCTTTAAACCGGGTCTCCGCTTCGCCCAGGGCGGCGGCGGTCCCGGAAACCACCACCTGGCTCCGGGAATTAAAGTTTGCCCCGTAGAGATCCAAAAGCCCCCCGGTCTTCCACCGGGCGATCAGGGCTTCCACTTTTTCCGGGTCCAGGCCGATTACGGCGGCCATACCCGGAGCCTCGGCGGGGCCGCCAGCGAACCGGTCCGCGGCGTCCTGCATGGCCTTACCCCGGGCCTTTACCAGGCGGAAACAGGTTTCCCCGTCGATCACCCCGGAGGTAACCAGGGCGGCGTATTCCCCCAGGCTGAACCCCGCACAGGCCCCGGGCCGGACACCCTGTTCCCCAAGGTAAACCGCGGCGGCCAAATTCGCCAGGGTGACGGCGGGCTGGGATATATCGCTCCGCTTGAGGGTTTCCCCATCCGCGTCCCTGATAAGGGCCGGCATATCCCGGCCCATCACCTCCGAAGCCAGGGCAAAAAGCCTCTTGACTTCGGCGCCGCCGGCTGATAGAATATCCAGGCTCATGTTTTGATACTGAGCCCCCTGTCCCGGGAACAGGAAGGCCGGATTTTTTATTACCATATAATCAAATTCCCTCCATAAGTTAATCCCCCGCCGAACCCTATGGTCATGATAAGGTCCCCCCGCTTGAGTTCCCCGGCCCGGTTTAATTCATCCAGGGCAATGGGAATAGAAGCGGCGGAGGTGTTGGCATATTCTTCGATATTAAGAAAAAATTTACTTTCCGGTATATTTAAGCGCTTTGCCGCGGCCTGAACTATCCGGGCATTTGCCTGATGGGGTATGATCCGGGTTACGTCGTGGATGGTGATGTTTTCTCTGGCCAGGAGTTTTTCTATGATCTCGGTGAGGGCCTTGACCGCGAAGTTATACACCGCCCGGCCGTCCATTTCCACCCGGAGGGGGCCCGCACCCTCCCCGCCCTGGTAGGGGTGGCGGAATTCCCCCCGCTTTATCATCAGGCTTTCCGCGCCGGAGCCGTCCGCCCTCAAGACGGTCCGCAGCAGCCCCCGCTGCCCCCTGCCGGAAGGTTCGAGCCGTTCGATAAAGACCGCCCCGGCCCCGTCGCCGAACAAAATCGCGGTTCCCCGGTCGTTCCAGTCCGCCACGCGGGACAACACCTCGGCGCCGATTACCAGGGCCCGCTTCCGGGTCCTGTCCAGGCTGAGGAACCCTGCGGCCAGCTCCAGGCCGTAGATAAACCCGGTACAAGCGGCGGTGATATCCAGGGCCGCGGCATTCCGGGCCCCCAATTTATCCTGGACGATACAGGCGGTGGAGGGGACCCCGTAGTAATCCGGGGTGGTACTCCCCAGAATTATCAAATCCAGGGATTGAGCCAGGGCCTCCCCGGACAACCCGGTCTTTTCGGCGGCCAAAGCCAGGGTGTTTTGGGCCGCTTCCACGGCCAGATCGCTTGCGGCAACCCCCTCATCCGCCACATACCGGGCCCCAATCCCCGTATGGGACCGGATCCACTCATCGGTGGTATCGATCCGGCCTGCCAAATCGTTGTTGGTGAGTTTTTTAGCCGGAATTGCCCGTCCGGTAGCGATAATTTCAATTCCCATTGTACCGACCCTTTATGACAAAACCTCAACTTTTGTCATAATACAACTATACCAAATTCGATAAAAATGTCAATAGTACCGGTTCCCAAGGCAGCAATTCAAAGTTTAAATAGGCATAAAGAGAAAAGACGCCTAAAAGAACTTCCGGGGGGCGGCCTGATGCCTTGGCCTAAACAGCGGCCTTTATTGGGCCTACGCCGTGGCGCCTTATTTCGTCAACACACTACCGCCTGCGATTATCGGGCGCCTGTCGGCCGGGCAAATAGCGGTTCCCCCCGGAGGGTCCCCCCGCTATTTGCCCGCCGCCACCCCAGGTTAACTTTTTTGGGCGTCTTTTCTCTCCGAAAAAAAGTAAAAATTGCTGCAAAAAAAGGGAACGTTATGGTAAAAAATGACCAAATGGTTACCGTATTGAATTAAGATGACCATATCCTTCAAAACCATTTGGTCATTTTTAGATTGAACGAGCCTTTTTTTTAAACTTTGAATTCCTGTTCCCAAGGCAGCAATTCTCATTTTCAACTATTCCGGGGGTTCCCCGTCATAGCCAGTGGCATAACACATGAAATCACGCCAGGACTCGTGCAGCGCAAGCCGTAATGCCGTCCTCAGAATGTTGAAAAACTCGTCCAAACGCCGTTCACTCGCCCGGGTCCGCCGATAATCCTCGTCACAGAGCCCCAATATCGTGTGAAAGAGAAACGCCAGCAGGTTCAATACGCAAAAGACTTCGCTCCCATGGCTTTCCCTATGCCCAAAGTTGTGTTCCCGATTCCGTCGGTCCGGCACTCCCTCCCCGGTTTCATCCAAATACCCTATCACTTTTTTGAAAATGAGAATTCAAAGACGGATTTTTGTTGACAGTATTTCGGAAGGGCGCCTATAATTAATGTCTGTCCACAAAGCCGGTTGCTTTGCGGCCAGGCTTTGCATTTGCTCCCGTTTTGTACCAAAACGGTGTGTAAAATGCCTGTTTTAAGGTAGGGCTATAAATGTGTCTACATTATAGCCAGACTCTAATTAGACTCCAATAAAATAAGGAAGACTTGATGAAAAAAGTTCATGCGGCATTGATTGTTTCGCTGGGTTTGATCCTCTGTGGTTCCCTGCTGGCCTTTGTTGTTCAAATAGGGTTTGGACAGTTTGTGGTAAAGGAAGTCCGGGCGCCCACGAGCGAGGGCCCTGTGTTGAGTGCCCAGCTTATTATCCCCAAAGGGGTGTCGGTGGAAAAACCGGCTCCGGGAGTGGTTACGATTCACGGGTATCTCAATTCACGGGAGATGCAGACGAGTTTTTCCATTGAATATGCCCGGCGGGGTTATGTGGTTCTCAATATCGACATGTTCGGTCACGGCCGTTCGGGAACGGAGGCCGCCGATGTTGTCGCCGCCCAATCCGCCGTTCGTTACCTTGCAACCCTTGATTTTGTCGATGCGCGGAATATCGGGGTAGAAGGCCATTCCAAAGGCGGCTATGCCGCTTCCATCGCAGCGCTGAGTCTTCCCCAGGGCAGCATCAAATCGATTTTGGCGATAGGTTCCGGCCTTACCTGGCTTAACTATACCGGCATGGATTGGGATGCCGCAATGCCGGTTAATTACGGAACCATCTACGGCAAATACGATGACTTCGGCTGGCTTATGTGGTCCGAAACTTCTTCCGAACATAAGAATGTGCCCGGCTACGCTGCCTACAGCGACGCCATGAAAAAGGCCTGGGGGACCGGCGAACCCGTGACCCCCCTCAAATGGTACGGGAACAAGAGCGCCAACACGCTCTGTATCCTCTATGTGCCAAACGAAATTCATATAAAAAACCATTTTTCCAATACCTCCGCGGCTTACGCCATGAATTTCATGAACGAAACCCTTGCCGGAGGGAATCCCGGGGGTCTTGCGGATAACGACATGATCTGGTACTGGAAGGAGATCGGCACCTCGATTTCCCTGTTAGGAATTTTCATTTTTATTTTTGCCTTTGGAGATTGGATACTCTCGGTGGGGAAAAACAGGGACTATACCGTTGCCTGTTCTCCGGGAAAGGCCCGTTTCAGCCCCCGGTTCTGGATTATGCTGATACTGGGTTCAGCCCTGCCTGCTTTGACTTTTTACGGTTTCATGAATTTGGGAGTCAAGGTGCTGAAATTGAGCCGCATCTTCCCCCAGGAGACTTCCAGTGCCGTGGGTTTCTGGGCCTTCTTGAATGGCATTCTCACCCTGGCGGTCTTTGTTGTCCTCTTTTTTGTATTTGGAAAAAAAGAAGGGGCCGATCCCGGCGAATGGGGCTTCAAAGGCCAGGCAAAGAACATTGGGCGTCAGATTATCCTGGGTTTAGTCACCGTCGGCGCCGCATATATCCTGCTCTGCGTGGTGAATTTTTTCTTTATAGTCGATTTCCGCTCAATTCTTATCGGGTTCATGCCCCTTACACTGGCGAAATTCCAGGCTATATGTTCATATTTTCTCTTTTTTGCCGTGTTTGCCCTTTGCAATGCCCTTGCCCTCAACGCATCCTACCGCTTTGAACAAGGCGGTTATCTTAAAACCGCCCTTTTCAGCATACTGGCCAACGTGGGAGGCATGCTTGTGCTGGTGATCTACGGTTATGGAGGCATGCGTATTCTTGGGTACCTGCCCTTTGCCCAGACCGGCTGGTCTCTACGGATTATTCAATCCCTGAGCTTCCTTGTGTTCCTCCCCCTGGCCGCCCTGATCAATACGTATTTTTACAAAAAGACCGGCGCCATCTATATGGGAGCGGTTATCACCGCCGTTTTGCTTACCTTTTCCACCGTGGGGAATACCAGCTTCGATTTCCTGTTCTAGAAGAGCCTGTGCGGCCCCCGCCTTGACGGGGGCAGTCACCAAATTTCCGGATAAATTTTTATCGAAAAAGAAGGTGACATTGCTTATCTGATGAGATGCTTGATACCCGTCCCGATCCGGACACCTGGCTTTTCCCCTTGGCATGGATCTCCGACGGGTTATCCATGGGCTCGGCATCGGGGGCTCTTTTGACGCTTATCATTCACGACTGGTTCGGGATAGTTTACAACGCCCCGGGAAAGGCGCTTTGGTTTTCATCCCTGGATTTTCTTCATTTCAACTGGAAAAACGCACCCTTCGGAGCGGGACGTTTTGACATTTCACATAACCACTCGGAATATGCCGTCCAGAACCGTAATGTCTTTTCCGTTACCCTCGTGTTACGTTTTTTCGGGAACAGCCTTTTCAAAGACGGAAAAACCATAGATGCCGAACCGGGGATCTACCCCGACCGGAAAACGGTACAGACGCGGTTCTTACTGCTTCCGGGCGAGGCAGTGAAGCTGGAGGTCCGGTAAAATTACATGGAACCTTTAACTCTAAGCTGACCCTTCGTCCTTGACCACAGCGCCGGTTCTTTGCAGGACCGCTTGCGGTATTATTTTAAGGCCCTGAAACCGGTAAACAAAACTTCCAAGCCGCAGTTAAACTGTTCATCAAATGATAACCATTCAAAATTACTTCCCCATATCGTCTCTTTATCCTTAATATGCCGGTAAAGGGAAGCCGTCGTCTTGACTTTTCCGTGCTGTTTTTCCATAGTATGTAAAATGTTTCACAGATAGGGGTGGTGATGGTACAGATTCCTGAGCCTGCGAAGGAACGTCTGTTGTATCTTATGCGGGTCCTTGAGAAAAACGGGGCAAAACCGGTAACGTCCCATCAGATAGAGGCGCTGACCGGATGGTCCAGCCATACCATACGGAAGGATGTTTCATATTTGGAGGGGGATTGCGGCGGGAGCGTCCAGGGATATGAACCGGCAGAATTGATCCGGGGGATAAAAAAAACCCTGGGCCTTGAAACCCGCCGCCGGTTCTGTGTGGTGGGTCTGGGCAGGCTTGGTTCGGCGTATCTCAACTTCCGGGCCTTTGATTTTGGGGAATTTGAAATGGTAGCCGGATTCGATACCAGCGTCAACCGGGTGGAGATCCTTAAATCTCCGGTACCCCTCTACCCGGCCTATAAAATGGCTGAAATCATCCGTCGTTTTTCCATAGAAATTGCCCTCCTCTGTGTCCCTGGGGAAGCCGCCCAGGGCGCCGCGGAAAAGCTGGCCGCCGCCGGGATCCGGGGGATTTTGAATTTTGCTCCGGTGGCGTTAACCCTGGATGGGGAAATCGCCGTAAGGAACGTTTATGTGATGGATGAGCTGCGGGCCCTGGCAATAAACCTCCCCGCCAGCGGGTTTCAAGCCCCCGCTAGGCCGCCCCCTTAGAACGCGCGGCTTCCCCCTTCGCCCATCAGTGGCGGTCGAAGGGGGGAGCCGTGTATTCAAAGGGGCGCGCGCTCCGGGGGCCTAAAACCCTCTGGCGGGGGCGGGCGAAGGGGGGAGCCGCGTGTTCCCAGAGGGCCGCCTAGCGGGGGCCTGAAACCCCCTATGGGGGCGGGGGGCGGCATTGCAGGAGTATTTGTTTTAGTTTATCATGGTAGCATGATGGCAAAGCGGTTTACCGTCCTCGACCTGATTGATATCGATCTTAAAGAACACAATTCTCTTAATCTTCATTGCGTCGGGGGCAGAAAGGGACTTGCCCGGGAGATCAGCATTCCCGATATTAACCGGCCGGGGCTTGCCCTGTCGGGGTTTTACGAATCCTTTGCGTCGGAGCGGATTCAGCTTTTCGGCCGGGGGGAGGTTGCCTATCTTCGGAAGTTGGAAAAGGAGGGTGAAATTGAACCTATCAAACAGATGTTTTCGTTCCCCATACCCTGTTGTATTTTTACCCACAGCCTGATCCCGGACCGTAATTTTTTTGAAGAGGCCGAACAGGCCCAATGCCCGATCCTCCAGACCGATTTGACTACCACCGATTTTCACGCCCGGCTGATGCGGATCCTTTTGGATATTTTTGCCCCGGAACGGAGCATCCACGGGGTACTGGTCGAGGTATACGGCCTGGGAATACTCATCCTGGGAGATTCCGGGGTTGGAAAAAGCGAGACCGCCCTGGAACTGATCAAGCTGGGACACCGGCTGGTGGCGGACGACGTGGTGGAGATCCGCTGTGTCAGCGGCAATATCTTGATAGGTACCGGGGCAAACCGGATCATCGGGCATCACATGGAGATCCGGGGGCTGGGAATTATCAACATCACCCATCTTTTTGGCGTAGGGGCCATCAGGGACCGGAAACAGATCCAACTGGTGGTGGAATTGGAAACCTGGGACGCAAAGAAAGCCTATGATCGCCTGGGGATAGAAGAAAAATATATGGACATCCTGGGGGTGGGTATCCCGAAACTGGAGATCCCCGTAAAACCCGGCCGGAACATACCGGTCATCATAGAAACCGCCGCGATGAATGAACGGCTTAAAAAGATGGGTTACAATTCGGCTAAAGAATTTAATAAAAATATTCTTAAATGGATAGAAAGCGATCAGGCTCGATCGGTATATTTTGGGCAAGAGGATATCATCTGATGGCCGGCTGCGGTTTGGTCATGGCCCTGCCGGATCATCAAATTTTAAAAAAGTCCCGGTAAATACAGTTTTATAGGAATAGGCAATGGTTGAACAAATTGTAACCGTAACCAATAGAGCCGGGATCCATGCCCGGCCCGCGGCCTTATTGGTCCAGACCGCGAAAGATTTTAGCTCGACGATCTATCTGGAAAAGGATGACGACCGGATTAACGGAAAATCGATCATGGGGATTATCACCCTGGGGGCGGCTTACGGGACCAAAATAAAAATTATTACCGAAGGAGAAGACGAACAGGCGGCGGCAGATGCCTTAGCCCGCCTGTTTGCATCTAAATTTGAAGAAG
Organism: Spirochaetaceae bacterium; assembly: GCA_031258625.1. GTDB lineage: Bacteria > Spirochaetota > Spirochaetia > Treponematales > Breznakiellaceae > JAIRMO01. Next base: position 12,551 of record JAIRMO010000021.1, read on the forward strand.
AATGAAAGCGGACTGAATGCGGTCCGAACCCACACCAGGCATTCCCTCATCACGGTTCGGAGTTTGGTCCTCATCTATCTTCTTCTTTGTATTCTAACCATATTTTTTGCCAGAACCTTCTTTACCAATATTTTCCAGGAAGGCAGTTTCCCGGAGAGTTTTAGTTTTATTATCTTTTTTACCATTCCGGCGGTTTTGTTGGTGTTTTTGGCCTTTTCCGTCCAAAACCTGGTCAGGGATATTTGGGCCCGCCGGATGGGGAGCAGGTTCCAGGCCCGGCTTCTGGGGTACTTTGCCATCACCGTCCTGTTTGCCGTCGTACCGGTGGTGGTTATCACCATCCAGTCGGTGTACGAATTTGCCCGGTTCTGGCAGACCATACAGATCGAAGACACCCTGGAGGAAGCCCAGAAAATGGCCCTGGAGAGTTATTCCTTTCAGATGGAAAAGCTGGAGACCCTGGTAAAAGAAAAGAATTTTGGCCCCCTCATGGCCCTTGCCGGAGAACCCGGTGCCGCCGGGGAGGAACTGACCGCCCGTCTCAAAAATATCGCCGAAGAACTCACGGCAATTCAGGACTTCCGCTTGCAGGAGGATGAAACCTGGCTGGAGCGGGCTTTTGCCGGGGACCGGGTCCAGGAACTCAAGGCGCCCCCGGGAACCCAGCCGGGCTTTGTGCCCAGGGAAATACCCCGGGATACGGATGTTATCAGGTATATTGTATATCCTGAAAAAACCACCCTCCGGGTTGTCAGTTACGGCCTGCGGGAGGGATTTGACCGGGGTATAATGGTGGTGGAAGAAGAACTGAGCCGTTTTGGCTACATCAATTCTTTGGAGGCCAATATAAAATCCCTCCTGGGGCTGTACCTGGGGGCATTTATCTTTCCCACCCTGCTTATGACCGTTATTATCACCCTTTCTTTTGCCTCAAGGATAACCCTGCCCTTGATGGAACTGACCGAAGCTACCCGGCGGGTCTCGGAGGGAGATTTTTCCATCCAAATACTGGCCCGCCCCGAGGATGAGCTGGGGCTCCTGATCCAATCCTTCAACGCCATGGTACAGGATCTGGAAAAGTCCCGGGCCGCCCTGGTACGGACGGAGAAAATTTCTATCTGGCAGAGTATGGCCCAGCAGCTTGCCCATGAGATAAAAAACCCCCTGACCCCCATAAAACTTTCGGCGGAACGGGTTTTACGGCGGTGGAGGAACAGGCCCGAAGAGATCGGCGAAATTCTGGAAGGCGCCATGGTGGCTATCATTCAAGAAGTAGAGGGGTTATCCACCCTGCTCACCGAATTCAGGACCCTCTCGCGGCCCATGGAACATAGCCTTTCCTGGACAAAACTGCGGGACCTGGTGGAAGAAGTCATTATTCCCTATCATAATTCCTTCCCCGAAGTACAATTTGATATTGATCAGGTAAGAGCCGATTTTTCGGTAAAAATAGACCGGCGGCATTTTACCCAGGTCCTTACCAACCTGATTATCAACGGCATTGATGCCATGGACGGGAAGGGACTCATACAAATCCGGGCGGATCTAGTCAAAAAACGGGAAAGCCGGTATTGTAGATTAAGCATTCGGGATACGGGGAAGGGTATCAGCGAAAAGGAAAGTTCCCAGGTTTTTACGCCCTATTTTACCACCAAGGAATCCGGGACCGGTCTGGGATTGCCCATTGTGGAACGGATTGTAAACGATCACGGGGGATCCATCTGGTTTAATTCCGCGGAAGGGATGGGAACAACCTTTTTTATCGATATCCCCCTGGATGAACCGGTTATAGCCCCAAAAAAAGGCGTTGATTATGAAAAAGATCCTCATCATTGATGATGAACCGGGAATCCGGAGAACCCTCGCGTCGATCATGGAAGATGAACATTATACCGTACTGACCGCGGAAGATGCGGTACTGGGGCTGGAAATTTTAGAGTCCGAGCCGGTTAATTTGGTCTTTTTGGATGTGATGCTTCCCAAATTGGGGGGTATGGAAGCCCTGGAACGGATCCGGACGGGCTGGCCCGAGGTTGAGGTGGTGGTCATATCCGGACATGCCAATGTGGATATGGCGGTACGGGCGGTAAAACTTGGGGCCTTTGATTTTCTGGAAAAACCCCTTTCCCTGGATAAGGTCCTGACCCTGTGCCGTAATGTCTGTACCCTGCAAAAATTACGGGAAGAAAACCGGAACCTAAAAAAAAATCTTAACAAAAATGAAATCATCGGGTTTAGTCCGCAGATAGAGGAGGTCCGGGGGCTGATCCAACAGGCCGCCCAAAGCGATGCCCGGATCCTCATTTTTGGGGAAAACGGTACCGGTAAAGAGCTGGCGGCCCGGGCCATTCACTACGGTTCATCCCGGGCGGCCCGGGCCTTTGTGGAGGTCAACTGCGCCGCCATACCGGACACCCTTATCGAAAGCGAACTCTTCGGCCACGAAAAAGGGGCCTTTACCGATGCGGTTTCCAGCCGCAAAGGCCGGTTTGAATCGGCCCACGAGGGGACCCTTTTTTTGGATGAAATTGGGGATATGTCCCTGGCCGCCCAAGCGAAGATGCTGCGGGCTATTCAGGAACAGAAGATCCAGCGGGTAGGCGGGGAAAAAACCATAACCACCGATGTCCGTATCATTGCCGCTACCAATAAAAACCTGGAAGTGGAATGTAAAGAGGGCCGTTTCCGGCAGGACCTTTTTTTCCGCCTCAATGTGATCCCCATCGTTATGCCCGCCCTGCGGGAAAGGCCGGAGGATATCCCGGTATTGCTTTTTCATTTTTTGAAGGACTTTAGCGGGGTAAACTATGAGCTTACCGACGAAGCCCGGGAAGCGCTTTTATCCTATGCCTGGCCGGGTAATATCCGGGAACTCAAAAACCTGGCCGAGCGGATTGCGGTGATGTGGGACGATAAACACATCGGCATGAAGGCCATTCGGGACCTCCTCCGGTGGAATCCTGAGGAAAAATCCCCCCCTTCTGTGCGGGAAGAAACTCCCCTCCCGCCCGAGGTTCAAAGCGCGTTTCCTTCAAACATCCTTCATTTAAAGTACAATGAGGCAAAAGAAATGTTTGAAAAATATTATTTGGAGTTCCAATTATCCCAAAACAATGGTATTATTTCCCGGGCGGCGGAAGCTATCGGCATATATCCAAGCAATTTACACGTTAAATTGCGAAAATATCATATAAGGACGGAACGATGAAAGAACTCACCCAGCGGCAAAAGGATGTGTTGGGTTTTATTACGGAGTACATCAATAACCATACCTATCCCCCCACGATCAGGGAGATAGCGGATTATTTTTCCATATCAATTAAGGCGGCCCACGATCATGTGGCGGCCCTGAAAAAGAAGGAGCGCCTGCGAACCGGGGACAAACGATCCCGGACCATTGAGCTTACCCATCGGGAAGAAAACGATGCCCCGAATAACATGGTGGAGATCCCCTTCCTGGGGACGGTTGCCGCGGGCTGGCCCACTTTGGCGGAGGAATACCGGGAAGGCTCGATTATCCTGCACCGTTCCCTGCTGAAAAAAAACCGGAATTATTTTGCCCTGCGGGTTAAGGGGGATTCCATGGAGGGCGCCGGTATTATAGATGGGGATACGGCGATTATCGAAAAAAAAGAAACCGCCCGGAACGGCGAAATCGTGGTGGCGATAATTGATGATGCGGTTACCCTGAAGCGTTTTTATAAGGAAGCGGCCCGGATCCTTTTACAGCCGGAAAACCCCAAATATTCGCCGATATATACCCGGGATGTCCGGATCCTGGGGCGCCTCGCCTATACCATCCGTTCCTATTGATATGGCCAAGGGTAGTTGTCTCCTGTTTCTTGGACCGGAGATCGGCGAAAAACAGGATGCCGTCAACGAGATCCGGCGGAACATGACCAAAACCGCCGGAACCCCTCCGGAAGAAACCTCCTTTTACGCCGGGGAGACGGCGGTGCCGGAGATCCTTGCCCTGTTACGGAATGGGTCCCTTTTTTCGGACTCCCGGTTGATTTGTATTAAAAATGCCGAGGTTCTTAAAAAAAAGGAAGAGGTTGAAGCGCTGGCCGCTTACATAAAAGCGCCTCAAAAGGACACCACCCTTATCTTTATATCCGACGGTTTCGGCCTGGCAAAGGGTCTGGAACAGGCCGTTGCCGCCGGCGGGACTATGTCGAAGCGGATCTTTTGGGAGCTTTTCGAGGACCGGAAAACCGAATGGGTGGATTCTTTTTTCAGGCGGAAGGGGTATACCATCAGCGGAGAAGGCATAGAAACCATCCTGGAAATGGTGGAAAACAACACCGACGCCTTAGGGCGGGAATGTTCCCGGCTTATGCTTTTCCTGAACAAGGAAAAGCCTGTTACCGGGGAGGATGTGGAACAATGGCTTTCCCACACCCGGGAAGAGTCCGCTTTTTCCCTCTTTTCCCGGATAGCCCAAGGGGATCTGCCGAAAAGCATCGAGATCCTCCATACCCTCCTGGCAGCCAAGGAGCGGTCCATCTCCGTTCTGGCGGCTTTAACCTGGTGTTTTAGAAAACTCAGGGATTATCTTCAACTGATAAAGTCGGGGAATACCACAGAGGGGGAATACAAAAAAATAGGTCTGGCATCGGCCAAGGTCCGGCGGGACTATGTCGAAGCGGCCCGCCGGTTTTCCCAGGCGGATACGGCCCTCTCCCTGATTGCGGAATTTGAGGTCCTCCTCCGCTCCGCCGGTTCCGCCCCGGAGCTGATTCTCTGGGACCTCCTTTTGTACCGTCTCATCCAGACCCCCGACAGCCCCCGGGAAAAATGGACCTATGGGAACCTCTAAGAACTCCGGTTGTAACGGCTCCCTTTTTAACCGGCCGTCATCCGTTACCAGGATAAACGCATAGAAATTCGCGTCCTCCTCTTTTGGGCGCATTTCCGGCGCAAAGCACCGGAAACCGGGCTTTCCGCTCCAATTCCTTACGGTATTTCCGCTTCAATCCCTTGCGCGTTTCC
>JAIRMO010000073.1 GCA_031258625.1 Spirochaetaceae bacterium
ACCGAATATATCCTCAAACAAAGGAAGGGGGTGGATCTTTGTCGTCAGGAGGAAACCCGGCTGCCCTTCCAGTCTATTTTGACGCCGAAAAAACTCAAAACGGTAAGAAAGGTGAAATACATGGGGGTAAAAACAAGCTGCAACCCATAGGCGGCCCCTTTTTTAGGCAGGGAAGACCCAAAAAGGGCCAGGGTGGCGATGGTGTTCAGGGTCATGGAAAAAAAGACCGCCCCGGGCAGGGGCCACAGGGAGGGGATGAGGGGAACGAGGGGGATGGCCAACATCCCCATGGATATGGTGATCATCAAAAAACCGAAGTTGAGCCGGGTTGATCTGTCGGGACTAAAAAGCCCTCCGTTATTCCACCGGAGGGTCTGGTTGACCAGGTCTTTCCAGGAAGATTCCCCCTGGGTCATCACCGGTACGTCGCTTCCGCAGGCGGAATGGACGGCGTAGTCCGAGTGGGAGCGGATCCGGGAGATAAGGGCCGCGTCCTCGGTGGGAGACGGGGGAATGGTCCCGTAGCCGCCTATGGCTTGCAGGGCATCCCGGCTCAGGATGAGGTTGTTTCCGAAGCCGCCCCCGGCGGCGCCGATTCCCGTGGAACCGGCCAAATACATATACCGTACCGCGTGATCAAAACACTGGTAAAGGTGAAAAAATCCCCTTCCCCCGTACTTTTTAAAAACCGGCCCGATGGTTGCCCCGGTCCGGGGGTCCCCCATCCTCCGGGTCATGGCCCGGATCCAACCGGGGGGCACCTCGCAGTCAGCATCGGTAAAGAGGAACAAATTCCCGGAAGCCGCTTCGATCCCCCGGTTCAGGGCGTATTGTTTATGGTTGGGTCCGGGGTTTTCTTTCAGGGTGATGATAATAACCCCTTTCCGTTTTTTCGCAAACTCCCGGAGCAGCCCCCCGGTCCCGTCGGAGGATCGGTCGTCAATAAAAATAAACTCGGCCTGGGGATAATCCTGCCCGCCCAGGCTCTCCAGGAGCCCCGCCATGCGCCGGGCCTCATTCCGCAGGGGGATAATCACCGAAACCCTGGGGGAATCCGCCGGGCCGGGTCCTCCTCCGGCCCGGTCAGGAAGGACACGACCCGCTCCGGCCATCCGCCTGTCCCACCGCCATTCCCGAAAAAGTCCAACCATGAGGGCGCAATGGAGCCCCGCAAAAACCAGGGCAAACCCAAAACGGAACAGATTATATAAAACTACGGCGACCGGCATATTGCCATATTGTACATTATTTGCTATAATTTTAACACCATGGGGATATAGCTCAGTTGGTAGAGCGATAGGTTCGCAATCTATAGGCCAGGGGTTCGAATCCCCTTATCTCCAAAGTTAACATACAGCCAATAGCGGGGGATTCGAACCGGAGCCTGCGCCGACCAAGGGGAGGAAAAGGGGGCATGGATGCCCCCGGCAGCAGGCGGAGGCGGGCTGGAGGGAGTCCGCAGGACGCGGACGACCGGAAGCCGAATCCCCCTATCTCCAAAGTTAACATACAGCCAATAGCGGGGATTCAGGCGCCGAAACCAGCCATAAGATCCCGGAAAAAATAGGCGCTGTCCTTGGGAGTACGTTTTTGGGTGATATAATCCACATGGACAATGCCGAAACGTTTGCTGTATCCCCAGGCCCATTCAAAATTATCCATAAAAGACCAGGCAAAATACCCCTTGAGGTTGACCCCCGCTTTGATCAGATCCGAACAAACCCGGAGGTGCTGTTTTAGATATTCGATCCGCTCCCGGTCATGGACCCGCCCGTCCTTCTCCACATAATCCTGCCGGGCGCAGCCGTTTTCGGTGATGTACAGGGGGATGCCGCCGGTAATTTCCCCGATCCATTTGAGCTGCCGGGCAAACCCCTGGGGAACTATGGGCCAGCCCATATCGGTGGTATCCTGCCAGAAAGGTTTGGTACCGTATTTAAAGGGCTCCTGCTTATCAAAGCCCACGGGATATTCAGCATAATAATTAACCCCGGCAAAGTCTATTTTTTGGGCGATGGTTTCCAGGTCTCCATCCCGCAGGGGGATCCGGAGCCCCAGTTCTTGGGTAACCAATTCCGGATACCCCTTACCCACGACCGGATAGATAAAGACCTCGGTTTCCACCGCCCGGGCGATCTCCGCGGCTTTTTTGTCTTCCCCGCGGGCCGTGGCCGGACGGGGGGTGCTGGGATTCCAGGTGATACCGATGGGAGCCCGTAGCCCGGTCTTCCGGTAGGCCTTGACCGCGAGGCCGTGGGCGAGGTTGATATGGTGTACCGCCTTGACCGCCTGGTTGATGTCCCGGATCCCCGGGGCGTGGACCCCCATATGATACCCCAAATAGGCCACACAGTAGGGCTCGTTGATGGTGATCCACTGATCCACCAGGTCCCCCAGGCCGTCGAAACAGGCCGTGGCGTATTCGACAAAGGCGTCGGTGATAAACCGTTCGGTCCACCCCCCCTTGTCCTGGAGGCTTTGGGGTAAATCCCAATGGTAAATGGTGGCGCAGGTTCGGATGCCGTATTTGTGCAATTCCTCGCAGAGGGCCCGGTAGTAGGCGATCCCCTGGGGATTAATCTTACCGGTTCCCCCGGGGATTATCCGGGGCCAGGCCAGGGAAAAGCGGTAAGCCCTAAAACCCAGCTCCGCCATAAGGGCGATATCTTCTTTATAGCGATGGTACTGATCGCAGGCGATCTCCCCGTTTTCACCGCCGTAAACCGCCCCGGGCCTCCGGGCAAAGGCGTCCCAGATCGACTCACTCCGTCCCCCCTCGTGTCCCGCACCCTCAACCTGATAACTGGCGGTGGCGGTCCCCCAGAGAAAATCCTCAGAAAAATCCAATTTTTGCATATCACCGATCCTTTATTATCTATAGATTCTCTATTTTGAACGCTCCTGCCATTCACGTCAAGGTATCAAAAAAGAAAACAAGGCGGACCGGATACGCGCGAGGGAATCCGCATCCTCCTCTTTTGGGCGCATTTCCGGCGCAAGCGCCGGAAACCGGGCTTTCCGTTCTAATACGGTTTGACAGGAAACCTGTCAAACCGTATTCCACTCCAATCCCTTGCGCGTTTCCCGCGGGAGCCTTTTTCCCCGCTAGACAAGCGGTAAACAGGCGGGAAGCGGTTAAGAAAACAACGGGGGACTCCCGCCCCCCTTGCCGATCAACGTAGTATCAACACCGGGGAATATACCCGGGATTCTGTTTGTTCGGGAGTCCGCCCGGCGTTATATCAGGGATGAAAAAAAACCTGCTCCAACCGGTAATGGGTACCGGTTTGGGGATCGATTTCCATGACCATCACATCCTTCATATACTCGTTCCAGCGATCCACCACGGGGCTTTCCGCCTGTAC
>JAIRMO010000097.1 GCA_031258625.1 Spirochaetaceae bacterium
AGTCTAACCACGAGCCTCCTCCCTTAAAATTCAAAGAGGGGGATCTGAAGTCCCGCCCCGTCGCTGTCCGAGAGGATCCGGCGGATCCGGCGGGGGTCATCGGGCCGGTCCAGGAAGGAGCCGGCAAGGGTGATAAAGTACCGGGCCCGCTTCAGGACCACCCCCAGACGCCGGAGGCCGTCGAAGGAGAGGGCCCGGGATCGCCTGACCTCCAGGATGCGCCGGGCGCTTTTTGCCCCGATCCCCGGTACCCGGAGGAGGGCCTCATAGTCCGCGGTGTTTAATTCCAGGGGGAATTGATCGAGGTTTTTAAGCGCCCAGGCGGTTTTGGGATCCAGATGGGGGTCCAGAAAGGGGGTGGATTGATCCAGGATCTCATCGGGACTAAAGTGGTAAAACCGGAGGAGCCAGTCCGCCTGGTAAAGCCGGTGTTCCCGGACCAGGGGGGGGCCGCTTATGTCCGGAAGCCGGGGATCCGAAACACCCCCCCGCCCGGGGACTCCCACAGGGACAAAGGCAGAGTAGTAGACCCGGCGGAGGGAGAATTTTCGGTAAAGCGCCCCGGAGAGGGAGATGATTTGCCGGTCGTCCTCCGGGCTGGCCCCCACGATGATCTGGGTGCTTTGTCCCGCCGGGGCAAAAACCGGGGTGGACGTTTTGCCCTGGGGCAGGAACCGGATCCGCCGCCGGTCCTCCTCAAATTCGGCCCCGGTGCGGGCCGCCTCCTCCATGGCCCCCAGGATCACCTTCCCCGATTTTTGGGGGGCCAGGGTTTGCAGGCTCCTGTCCGTGGGGAGTTCTATGTTGGCGCTTAACCGGTCCGCGTAAAGCCCCGCCCGGCGGATCAACTTTTCCCCTGTTCCGGGGATTATTTTAAGGTGGATATACCCCCCGTATCCCGCCTCGGTCCGCAGCTTTTTGGCGGTTTCGATGAGTTTTTCCATCACCATATCGGGATCGGCGAAGATCCCGGAGGAAAGAAAAAGCCCTTCGATGTAGTTCCGCCGGTAAAATTGAAGGGTGAGTTCCACCAGCTCGTCTACGGTAAAGGAGGTCCGTTTGATATCCGCCGAGGCCCGGTTCACACAGTAGGCGCAGTCAAAGCGGCACACATTAGAGAAAAGCACCTTGAGCAGGCTGACGCAGCGGCCGTCTTCGGTCCAGCTATGGCATATTCCCGCGGGTTTGGCCAGGCCGAACGCGGCTCCCCGGCCCGTACTCCCGGAAGACGCGCAGGACGCGTCAAATTTTGCCGCCCCCGCCAGGAGGGAAATTTTTTCTCCCAAATCCATGATAATACTATACATTTGTATAGGAATGATTACAAGCCTCTTTTCATTTAGAATAAAAAAAATGAGGGCGGTCCGGGTTAAAACGCTGGTTCGGACGGCTTTTTTACGCAGCCTTGGTAAGGAGAAAAAACGGTGAATTATTCGATTGCCCTGGTTCCCGGTGACGGGATAGGCCCCGACGTTACCGCCCCGGCCGTGGAGGTCTTGGACGCGGTGGGGGATAAATTCGGCCATATATTTAATTATGTTGAGTTGGAAGCCGGGGGCCGCGCCATCGACCATGCCGGGGAGCCCCTGCCCCCGGAGACCCTGGAGGCGGCCAAACAATGCGACGCCCTGCTCCTGGGGGCCGTGGGGGGGCCGAAATGGGAAACCCTGCCGGGGAACCTCCGGCCCGAGCGGGCCCTCCTGGGGCTCCGGGCGGGGCTTGAGGTGTATGCCAACCTGCGGCCCGCGGCCCTGCTCCCCCAGCTCCGTTCCGCCTGCCCCCTCACGGACGAGGTCCTGGCCGCGGGCAACGGCGGGGACAAAACCGGCTTTGACCTCCTCATCGTCCGGGAGCTTACCGGGGGGATCTACTTTGGCAAGCGGGGCCGGAGCGATAACGGGGATTCCGCCTTTGATACCGAAACCTATTCCAGGGAGGAAATCGACCGGGTTCTCAGGACCGCGTACGCCGCCGCGGAGGGGCGCCGGAAAAAACTCTGTATGGTGGATAAGGCCAATGTCCTTGAATCTTCCCGGCTCTGGCGGGAACTGACCCAAGCCGTCTCCCGGGAGTACCCGCATATTGAAACTTCTTATATGTATGTGGATAATTGCTCCATGCAGTTGGTTCGTTCCCCAGGCCAATTCGACGTGATCGTTACCTCCAACCTCTTTGGGGATATCCTTTCCGACGAGGCTTCGGCCATTACCGGTTCCATCGGGATGCTTGCCTCCGCCAGTCTGGGGGCGCCCGCGTCCTCCCCGGCGCAAAAGGGGCGGCGGGGGATCTATGAGCCCATCCACGGTTCCGCCCCGGACATTGCCGGCCGGGACATCGCCAATCCCCTGGCGGCGATCCTTTCCGCCGCCCTGATGCTCCGCTATTCCTTTGGCCTGGAGCGGGAGGCTCGTACCATCGAGGCCGCGGTGAATGCCGTCCTGGGCGCGGGACTCAGGACTCAGGACATCGCCGGCCGGGGGAAGGATGCCGGGAAAGAAAAAATCGTCGGTACCCGGGAAATGGGAAAGGCGGTGTTAGAAGCGGTACTCAGTGGAGAATAAAGCGTGAGGAGCGGAAGATGAGAAGTGACGCGGTTAATAAGGGGGTGGCCCGTGCGCCGCACCGGTCCCTTTTTAAGGCCCTGGGGTTTATTGATGAGGAGTTTAACCGGCCCCTTATCGGTATCGCGGCGGCGAAAAGTGAGATCGTTCCGGGGCATATCCACCTGGATACCCTTGCCCGGGCCGCCGCCGACGGGGTACGCCTCGCCGGGGGGGTGCCGGTAACCTTTCCCGTGATCGGGGTATGCGACGGGATCGCCATGGGCCATGAGGGGATGCGGTATTCGTTGGTAACCCGGGAACTTATCGCCGATTCCATTGAATGTATGGTCATGGCCCATGGGTTTGACGCCTTAATCTGCATCCCCAACTGCGACAAGATCGTCCCGGGGATGCTCATGGCCGCGGCCCGGCTCAACCTGCCCACGGTGTTTGTCTCCGGAGGGCCCATGCTCGCGGGCCGCCGGAAGGGCGCGGGGCGGGAACCTATCACCCTCACCACCATGTTTGAGGCGGTGGGGGCCGTGGGGGCGGGGAAGATGGACGAGGCCGAACTCGCGGCCCTGGAGGAAGCGGCCTGTCCGGGCTGCGGGTCCTGCGCGGGGATGTTCACCGCCAATTCCATGAACTGCGTTACCGAGGCCCTGGGGATGGCCCTGCCGGGGAACGGCGCCATCCCCGCGGTGATGGCGGAACGGCTCCGCCTGGCCAAGCGGACCGGGGTCTTGGCCCTGGAGGTTTTGAAGAAGGACCTGCGCCCCCGGTCCATTTTGACCGAAAGGGCCTTCCGTAACGCCCTGGCCCTGGATATGGCCCTGGGCTGTTCCACCAATACCGCCCTGCACCTCCCCGCCATAGCCCACGAGGCGGACTTCAACCTGGACCTGGACCTGCTCAACCGGGTGAGCGCCGTTACCCCCAACCTCTGCAAACTCGCCCCGGCGGGAACCGCCGCCATCGAGGACCTCCACGCCGCCGGGGGCGTCCCCGGGGTGTTCTCCGAGCTGGCTAAAAAGGACCTTATCGACGGATCCGCCCGGACCGTATACGGCGTCCTGGCCGACGCCTACCGGGACGCGAAAAACCTGGACCCCCGGATCATCCGGCCCGTGGACAACCCCTATTCCGCCACCGGGGGCCTTGCCTGCCTCCGGGGAAACCTCGCCCCGGAAGGTTCCGTGGTCAAACAGAGCGCCGTGGCCCCCTCCATGCTCAAACATTCCGGCCCGGCCCGGATCTTCGATTCCGAGGATGCCGCCTTTGAGGCCATCATGGGGGGTAAGATCCGGCCGGGGGACGTGATCGTGATCCGCTACGAGGGGCCCCGGGGCGGTCCGGGGATGAAGGAGATGCTGGGTCCCACCGGCGCCCTGGCGGGGATGGGCCTGGACGACCAGGTGGCCCTGATCACCGACGGCCGTTTTTCCGGGGCCACCAGGGGGGCCGCCATCGGCCACGTTTCCCCGGAGGCCGCCGAGGGGGGCCCCATCGCCCTGCTTGAGGAGGGGGACCGTATCGTCATCGACATCGAAGGCCGGAGTATCGACGCGGCCCTGAGCCCGGAGGAACTGGCCCGGCGGAAAGCCGCCTGGAAGCCCGCGCCCCCCAAAGTGAGTTCCGGTTACCTTGCCCGGTACGCCCGGCAGGTGGGTTCCGCCGCTACCGGGGCGGTGTTCAAGGCGCCCGGCGCCGACTAGCAGCCTGTTGTACCTGTAGGTTTCATGGTTTTTTAACGAAAAAACCATGAAAACCACGGTTATTGGGCATGCTTTCGGAGTTTGCGGGGTAAAAGATCGCCTTACAGGCGATCTTGGGAGGTTTCATGCGCGAAGCGCGACAAACTCCTGAGGAGGAAAAAGCATCATGTTGTACTCTGGCGCCCGTATTTTAATTGAGGCCCTTGTCGAACAGGGGGTGGATACGGTATTTGGATTCCCCGGCGGGGCGGTTTTGTTTATATACGATGAATTATTCAAACACCGGGACCGGATCCGGCATATCCTGGTGAGCCACGAACAGCACGCCGCCCACGCGGCGGATGGTTACGCCCGGTCCAGCGGGAAGGTGGGGGTATGTATCGCCACCTCAGGCCCCGGCGCGACCAACCTGGTAACCGGCATTGCCACCGCCGCCATGGACTCGGTGCCCTTAGTGGCGATCACCGGGAATGTCTCCGTTCCCCTCCTGGGCAAGGACAGCTTTCAGGAGGTGGACATCGCGGGGATCACCATGCCCGTGGTCAAACACAACTGGATCGTCAAGGACGTGAAGGACCTGGCCGAGGTGATCCGGGAAGCCTTTATCGTGGCCCGGACCGCCCGGCCCGGCCCGGTCCTCATCGACATACCCAAGGACATCACCTCCGCTATGGGGGAATGGATACCCCTGGATGATTCGGGGGGGAAAGGGCGGGTAAAAAAGCAGGCCCGGCCGTCCCTTCCCGCCGCCTCGGAAGGGACGGCCGGGGACGACGCCGTGGGGGCCCGGGCCCGGCGGCTCCTGGAACGGGTCAGGGGAGCCACCTATACCGAGGAGGACCTGGACCGGGCGGCGGAACTCCTCGGCAGCGCCCAGCGGCCGGTGATCTACGCCGGGGGAGGGGTCAGCATCTCCAACGCCTCCGGGGAACTCACCCAACTGGCGGAACGGCTCAACGCCCCGGTGGCCTTGAGCCTCATGGGGATCGGGGCCCTTCCCCGGGAACACCGGCTTTGTACGGGGCTCATCGGGATGCACGGCACCGTGGCCTCCAACAAGGCGGTCCAAAAGGCGGACCTCCTGGTGGCAGTCGGGGCCCGGTTTTCCGACCGGGTTACCAGCCGGGCCGATAAATTTGCCAAGGGGGCGAAGATCCTGCACCTCGACATCGATCCCGCGGAGATCAACAAGAACATCCGGACCGAAGCCTGGGTAGTGGGGGATATCAAGGATATTATCCGGAAACTCCTTAAAAAGCTCCCCCCGGCGGTAAAAACCGACTGGAACGGGGAAATCGAAAAATGGAAAACCCATGTTCCCGCGGCCCATCACCGCAAAACCAAGCTCCACCCCCGGTTTATCATTGAGGAGACCGCCCGGGGCCTGGGGTATGACGCCCTGGTGGCCGCCGACGTGGGGCAGCATCAGATGTGGACCGCCCAGTTCTACCCCTTCTCCAAACCCCGTTCCTTCCTCACCTCCGGGGGGCTGGGGACCATGGGCTTCGGCCTGGGGGCGATCCTGGGGGCGAAAATAGCGAACCCCAAACGGCCCGCGGCGCTTTTTACCGGGGACGGTTCCTTCAGGATGAACTGCGCCGAAATGGCAACCATCGCCGCCTACGGGCTCCCCATCCTGATCCTGATCTTCAACAACCGGACCCTGGGAATGGTCCGGCAATGGCAGGCCCTTTTTTACGAGGAACGGTACGCGGAGACCACCCTGGACCGGTCCCCGGATTTTGTCCGCCTCGCCGGGGCCTACGGGCTTTTAGGGTACCGGGCGGATGACGAGGATTCCTTCCGGGCGGCGCTGGATGGGGCCTGGAAGGAACTGGCCCGGGGCAGGGCGGCGCTGATTGACGCCCACATCGATCCGGACGAAAAGGTCCTGCCCATGGTTCCCGGAGGAAGACCCATAGACGAACAGATTTTATAGACCGCCGGGGCGGTTCCCGGCTTACGGTTTTAGAACCGCTCATTTGAGTTTTTTCAGCCTGCTCAAAAAAAGGAGGCCGTTGGCTTCTCCCATGGCCTTGAGCCGCTCAAAATCCTCTTTGGCCTCCGTATCGGACCCCGAAAGGACCAGATCCCCCCCCCGGCGGCGGTACCATAGGTAGTGTTTGTACCGGATGCGGAGCCCCTGATGTTCCTGGACCCCTTCGTATAGGCGGCGTTCCAAAAATTCCGCCAGGGTGATATGGTTGTCCTCCCCGGCGAGCCAATAGATGTCCTCATCGGTAAAAAACAGGACCACCCGCCGGAACCCTTCCCCCAGGGACGCGTCGTTTCTAAACCCCTCAAAGATCAGATTTTGTTTTCCCAGGCTTAAATCATACCCCTCAAGCCGGAGATGCTTCCGCAATTCCGTTATTTCCCGGCGAATTTTGTTGACTATTTCGGGATTCCCTCGATTTATCTGAAGGCAGGACCGCCATGTCCGCAACTGACTTTCATAAAGATAGAAGTCCTTGGTTCTGCTTAAAAACAGGGTAGTTTCCGAGAGCAGTTTCCAAATGTCCGGGAGGAAATCTTGAAAAACCTGTTCCAGCAAAGACTGTTTTTTCTTACCCATTTTCTATCCTGAAAATAATCTAAAAATCCGTACCCCGGATAATTTTTTGTGGGCGCTTATGTATTATTTATAGTATATAATAAAATGGGACCGTTATGCGAATTTTGATAATTTCCGACATACATGCCAATTTAGCCGCCTTTACCGCGGTCCTGAACCGGACCAGGGATGACCGGGATTGGATCCTCTGCCTGGGGGACCTCGTGGGATACGGCCCGGATCCCAATGAATGCGTGGAACTTGCGGCGGAGGTTTCGGCCCTTATCCTGGGGGGGAACCACGATCTTGCCGCGGGGGGGATCATTACGGCCCGGGACTTCTCCTCCCACGCGAAAAAATCCCTCAAATGGACCGGCTCGGTCCTTTCGGCGGCGAACAGGGCCTATCTTTCCCGGCTTGAACCCCGGCATAAATACCCCCCCAAGGCCCCGGATCCGATCCTCCTCTCCCACGGGGGGCCGGAGGATCCCCTCTGGAGTTATGTCTTCTCCGAAGCCGATGCGGAAAGCGCCTTTTCGGGGGCCGGTTTTTCCCGCTGCTTTTTCGGTCACAGCCACCTTCCTTCGGTTTTCATCCGGCATACCCCCGAAGACGGCCCCCCCCGCCTTACCGGCTGTTACGGCCCCCCGGATATGACCGTGGAAACCGGGGGCCGGAATGACCGGTTTCTCCTCAACCCCGGAAGCGTGGGCTTCCCCCGGAATATCGATGAAGCCCCTTCCTGGGAGGGACGCTTCCACGCGGTTTCCCGGTACGCCCTTTTTGATTCAAAAACCGGGCTTTGGCAATTCAAGGGGATCGAATACGATATGGGGGATACGATGGAACGGATGGTAGAATTCGGGCTATGGTGAGGTTCTAAAAACCCCCAATCCCCACCCTCCCGGGCGTCAGCCTGCTTTGACGGCTTTGGCCAGGTTTCCGCCCGCTTCTTCCAGGGCCGCGAGATCCTCCCCGTTGGGGGCGCCGGCCCATTCCAGGGGGTCCCGGCTGGTCCATTTGAGCCCCTCAATAGCCGCCTCATATTCCTTTTTGGCGCCCCCAACCCAGCCCCAGGAACCGATTCGCAGGACCGTTTTCCCGTAGATATGTTTCCGGCGGAAAATATCCAGCACATAGGCCATGGGGGGGAACATGGCGTATTCGTAGGTGGGCATGGCCAGGACCAAACCGGCGCTTTTATAGGCGTCCGCCAAAACCCAGGATACGTTTTCGTCGGGGATCCGGTGTATCGAATAGGGAATTCCCTGGCTTTCTATGCCCCGGATCACCGCGTCCAGGCCCTGTTTGGTATTGCCGTACATGGAACCCCAAATCACGGCAATTTCTTTTTCCGCCGGCCCCTTGGCATAGGCGGCATACCGGAGATACCGGTCAATGATGGTTTTGGGGTTTTTCCGCCACACCATGCCGTGGCTGGGGGCGACGACCTTGACGGGGAGCCCGGCGAGTTTCTGTATCCCCCGTTCCACAAAGACCGAAAAGGAAGAAACAATATTGGCATAATACCGGAGGGTTTCTTTTTCAAAAAAAGCCAGCTCCTCCGGGGTAAATTCATCGTCAAAAAGCCTATCCCCCAGGGCGCCGAAGGACCCAAAGGCGTCGCAGGAAAACACCGTTCCCGAAAGGGGCTCCCAGGCAACCATGGTTTCGGGCCAATGGATGTTGGGGGTTTCAAAGAAGGTGAGAACCTTCCCCCCCCCAAGGTCCAGGGTGTCCCCGTCTTTTACCGCCCGCAGCCCCCGGTCGATGTGGTAAAAGGACTTTATCAGGTTTACCCCTTTGGAAGTGGCGAGGATCTCCGCCCGGGGGTTCTTTTCCCGGAATTCCCGGAGCCACCCGGTATGATCCGGTTCAAGGTGGTTGAGGATAAGGTAATCCACCGAGCCAAAATCGAGGCCCACCGACACCAGGGCCTTTTCCACCTGTCCCGACGCGTCGGACCAGTCCCGGAAAAGGTCGATAAGGGCGGTTTTTCCCCCCCTCACCACATAAGAATTAAGGGAAACCCCCTGGGGAATCGGCCAAATCCCCTCAAATAGATCGGCGGTTTCAATATCCGCGTGGATCCCGTAAATAAAATCAGAAATAGGATATGCTTTCATAGGCCCCTAGTAAAAAATGCCGCCAAATACCATGATTCCCGGATCATCATTTTGAAATCGACTGATTTTGGAAAAAACGGTCAAAATCCGGTTCTTCCCTTCAACTCAAAATAATTTCCCCCAAAGGAACGTTTTAGGAAAACTTCTTTTCAGGGAAAATGTATTTTTCACCACCGATCCGCCTTGAGGGTTATAACCGGAATTATCTGCTAAACATCGTGAATAACCCTGCCTGCCTCAGCGTTTTAGAACGGAAACAACCCGTTCCAGGACTTTTTTTCGGTCTAGGGGTTTGACAATATAGCTTTTAGCGCCCATCAGGAGGGATTTTTTCACCACATCCTCTTTTCCCAGGGCGCTGACCATAATAACGATCGCTTCTTTGTCAAATTCCAATATTTTTTCTAAAGCCGAAACGCCGTCCATTACCGGCATCGTAATGTCCATGGTTACCAAATCGATGTTTGGGTACAATTCTTTGTATTTTTCTACTCCCTGAGCCCCATCCGCGGCGGTACCCGCAACTTCAAAGCCCTCGGAAGTAAAAATTTGACCAAGCTGTTTTGCGATAAACATGGAATCATCCACCACGAGAACCCGGTAAGAGCCTCCCTCAGGCTTGGTCCCCTCCGGCGGCTTCTCATTGACGCTGGGCATATCACTCTTTGCTATCATGCGGTACGCTCCTCTACTTATTTATACTTTACGGCATAGAACAATACAAGTCAAGATACTATTTCATTCCCCATAATGAATAATTGACGTATAATAAAAATGAATGAACCGGTTCCAAAATTCGGTTCCCCTTGAAATTATCTGGAATGATATGGATAACTATACTATAAAAAAGCCATTATTGCTAGCTCCCATGGCCGAAATAAGCCACCGGGCCCTCCGGGAACTCATCGCCTCCTTTGGCGGCTGTGATGAGTATTATACCGAAATGATAAGCGCCGGGGCCCTGGTAGGCAACGGCCCCTTTGAGTCCTATTATACCGACGGGGGGCCCTGTCCCGGACGGGTGGTGTATCAGTTGGCAGGGGCCGACGGGGGCCAGTTGGCCGCCGCCGCCGCCATTCTGGACCGGAAGGAAAAGGCCGGAATCGACATCAATATGGGCTGTTCCGCCCCGGCCATCGCGCGGACCGGCGCGGGGGTCCGGTGGATGGCTTCCCCGGATAGGGCGGGGGAGATGATCCGCCGGGTACGGCGGGAGGTCAAGGGACGTTTGAGCGTAAAGCTCAGGACGGGGATGGAGGACGACCCTGAGTACCTTATCCGGTTCTGCCGGCGCCTGGAATCGGAGGGGGTGGAACGGATCGCCCTCCATCCCCGGACGGCAAAGGAGAAGTTCAAACGCCGCCCCCGCTGGGAATACGTGGGGCTCCTCCGGGGGGCTTTGGGCATCCCCGTGGTGGGTAACGGCGATGTAAACAGCCCCGAAGAGCTGGTCCGCAGGGCGGCGGGGGACAATGACGGGGTTATGATCGGCCGCCTCGCGGTCCGGGCCCCCTGGATCTTCGCCCAGGTGCGCCGGTCCGCCCCGGCCCTCCCGGAAAGGGTCAACCTGGAAGAAACCGCCCTCCGGTTTCTGGAACTTTTGGCGCGGTACCAGCCCCGGGAATTTCTTTTAAGCAGGGCCCGCCGGTTTTTCGCCTATTTTTGCGACAACCTTCTCTGGGGCACCTATGTTAAAAACCGCCTGGCCCGGGAACAGGAGCTTTCCGCCATGGCCCGCCTCCTTTCGGCCTATTTCCGGGAACACCCGGACCAGCGGGAACTGCCGGTCCCCGGGGTATCCCCCGGCCCGGCTTAAATCCCCAGGGCTTTTTTAAAGTTCGCCACCACCTCATCCACCGATGGCCGGGCATCCACGTCGATGAGGAGGCCCTTTGCCCGGTAATAGTCGATGAGGGGGGCGGTTTGTTCCCGGTAGACCTCCAGCCGTTTTGCCACCGCTTCCTCCCGGTCGTCGTCCCGGGTATACACTTCGCCGCCGCAGGTGTCGCAGACCGCTTCCTGGGCGGGCTTGTTAAAGGTTATGTGGTAGTTGGTCCCGCAGTTCCGGCAGACCCGGCGTCCCGAAAGCCGTTCCAGCACCGCGGAATCAGGGATGTCGAAGTTGATTACCCGGTCCGGGGCGCTGCCTTGGGGGGAAAACCCCGCCAGGGCCTCCGCCTGGGCTATGGTCCGGGGAAAGCCGTCCAGGATATAGCCTTTTTGGGCGTCCCCCTGGGCAAGCCGCTCCTTAACCAGGGCAATGGTGGTGTCGTCGTCCACGAGGCGCCCTCCATCGATAATGGCCTTAACCTTGAGCCCCAGGGGGCTTTTGGCGGCAATGGCGGAACGGAAAATAGCCCCGGTACTGATGTGGGGTATTTTAAGCAACTCCACCGCCCGGACGGCAAGGGTCCCTTTCCCCGCTCCGGGGGGGCCCAGAAAGATCAATTTCATCCGGATACTCCTTGTTTTTTATGAATAGACTGATTCACCAAACCAGCCTTCATAATAAATCTTATACCCATAAGGAATAATTTGGAAGGGTCAGGACGCCGGGGCAAAAGCGTTTGCTTTCACCCGGGGACGCCAAGGATTGCCCTGGAGTCCTGTCCGGGTAGGGGGGAAAGGTATGTGCGTTTACTTACCAACATCTTAAAGACATGATAAGCTCAAAGAATGAGAGGGGAACAAGGAGGTTTTGAGCGACTACTGTCGGTCTTGCCCAGAGGAAGGGAAGGGAAGGCGAAAGAGCTTGGGGCATTTGGACTTTACCCCATTAGGTAGACACCGTTAAGCGACTTGCCTTGAGTTAAACACATCAGGCGCCATATAGTCAAGCGCCGAATGGATACGAAGGCGATTGTAATACGCCTCGACATACATAAATACTGACTGCCTTACCTCTGCCGCGGCATGTTTGCCGTCCACCGTTTCCAGTTCCCGTTTCAGCGTTTTG
>JAIRMO010000158.1 GCA_031258625.1 Spirochaetaceae bacterium
CGGGCGTCAGAATCCGCCCGGTCTCCGGCGGACTTTTCCGTTCCCGCGTCAAAATCAATATCGGAAATATCAAAAAGATCGTCCGATATATCGGACGTATTATCTGAAAACAAGTCAAAGGCATCGTCGGTTTCGGCAGCGGGAAGGGGCTTGTCTTTAATAAAAGAATCAAAATCCGATAGATCCCCCATCTCCGGGATCGAAAAATCCCCCTCCTCGATTTCCGCTTTTACATCAAAATCCGACAGATCTTCCATATCCGGCAAGGTTATCTCTCCAAAATCCGGCAGATCGTCCGGATCAGGCAGGATTTCCTCACTATTTTGACTTTCGGTATTTACGGAAGAAAGGTCCTGGGGTTCACTTTTTACCCATACCCCATATTCATCGAGTTCATCGGCGGAACCTATGGTGCCACGATCAGAATATATAGAAGGTTTTTTCTCATTTGCCATGACCCGCTCCATAAAATTAGAACTTAGAAAAGCGGTCTAAAGCCCGCTTTTTAAGCCACGGCCGGGGCCGCAATTTACCCTTTTGCGACCCCGGTCTTGGCGTATACATATATCCCCTATATCGGCATTTTTTTCCAACTATGTAGGGGTTTTTAAAAGCCTCTATGCTAAGATAATCGGACCTTTTAAAACCATCCCTCCCTTTGATGTTAGCCCAGGGTTTTTCCCATTGTCAATGGCGATTTATTAAGAATAGCCGGAAAGTAGCCGTAAATCAAAGTAATGAAATATCTTATCATCCTTTGGGGCACCGTAACCCTCTATACGCTCAGTCCGGTTTTTACCGGGGACAGCGGGCTTCCAGCCTATCATGAACTCAGTATAGAACGGGATAAACAGAAATTGACTATCGAGACCCTCAAAGAAAAAAACCGTGAACTTGAGGGCTTCCGGGATGCCCTTCTGTACGATTCGGACACCGTCGCGGTCTATGCCCGGGAACTGGGGTTTGGCCGGGATGATGAAGTTTTTATCCGCATTGTAGGTTTTGATGAACGGCTGAAGCAGCCCATCGCCCCAGGGGAAGTTACCCGCGTCCTCCGGAAGGCGCATACCGCCGACCGGCTCCTCCGGATCATCACCTTTTGTACCGGGATGGGGAGCATCATCCTCGTGGGGATCTTCGATTTTTTGCGGCGCCGGCCTAACGGCCGTATTTAGTCCATTCCGCCGATATTTCGGTACCGGGAACCAACTCCAGGATATTAGCCCCCTCGTACCGTACCCCGGTTCCGATCCTTTTCCCCCGGAGCAGCTTCCCTTTTTCATAGAGCCGGAATTCCCATCGCATCGGTTCCGCTTCGGCGCTCAACTGTCTTGCCACATGGTAAGGCAGGGGATGATAAAACCGTTCCGTGTTCGGGGAATTTTGAAACACCTTGAGGGTGTTGTCTTCGATGGTGTAGATAAGGTTCATCTGAACCCCGGAAGTAAAAACCGCCGTCCCCGCCAAGTTCCGGCTGAGGCGGACCACCTGTATCTCCCCGTCCCCCCTCCAGGTGCCGGCGAGCTTGGTTGCCGTCAACTGCTCCTGAGGATCCGATTCGGTCCGGATCGTTTCCCCGGTGGTAACCGCGACGGTTACGATGGACCGGACTTTTAAGATCAGATCGCTTAACGTTTTATGGGTGGAGGTGTACAAAAACCGTTCGCCGGTGGTTTGTTTATGGATCTCCAATATGAGGATCCGGTTTGCCCCTTCCTGACTGATACTCCCCGAAAAGATATATTCCGGGGGCCGGAAAAGCCCGGAATTATAGGATACGTCGAGGTTAGCGGCCGGATCGAGGCGAATCACCTCATTTCCCATCTCCTCCATATAGGATTGGATTAAAGACTCAATGATCCCCGCTTCATCGGTCCGTATACCCTGGGTGGTAAAGGGCATGATTCCGATCAGGGGTTTGTGATCCTGGGAATAAAGCATGAAGGGGGGAAAAATAAAAAATATCCAAAAATAAAGACATTTTTTTTTCATACTATGAATATATCACGGAATATTAAAAAAACTGATAAACGCCCAAAACTTTACCGAATTTTCACGATTCTCCTGATAAAGGGGGAATTTCAATGCAGCCTTTCCCGAAATTCCCGGGATACTTCCCGTTTTATATCCCGTTCCCGGATATCCGCCCGTTTATCATAGACTTTTTTCCCCTTACAGAGCCCCAATTCTACCTTGACCCGGCTTTTTTTGAAATAAAAGGAAAGGGGAATCAGGGTATACCCCTTTTCCTCGACCTTACGGCTTATCCGTTTTATTTCTTCTTTGTGGAGGAGCAGCCGTTTTTTTCGATCCGGGTCGTGGTTAAAAATGGAAGAATAGGGATTTTCGGCTATTCTGAAGGAACGGAGCCAGATTTCTCCCCCCGTTACTTCCGCCCATGCGTCGGGGAAGGATATTTTTCCGTCCCGAAGGGACTTAACCTCGGTCCCCAAAAGCTCTATGCCGCATTCGTATTGATCATCCACCGTATAATCGTACCGGGCCTTGCGGTTCAGGGCGATGATCTTGATCCCTTCACTCATGGCGCCTCCCGGGGGGCGATGACCGGTCTGAATGAAACAAAGGGCGAACAGGACGAAGGGGGGAGGGAAGCCCTGGTTTCGATATCAACGGAACCCGGAAGGCTTACCCAGGAACCGCCCTTTACCGGCCGTTCCGGGGAACGGATATCCTGAATTATTTCTCCCCCCGCGGGGAGGAAAGGCAGGGGGACAAAGGGATCTCCGCACCATTCCCACAGACCGCCGGGCATATCCAGGGAAAGATCCCCCCGTTGACTGAGCTTTGCCGCGTATTCCCACTCCGCTTCCGTAGGGAGCCGCACCTCATAGCCCGAGAGGGCGGGGGGAAGAAACCGGGAGAGCCACCGGCAGTAGGCCTGGGCCGCGTGCCAGGAGACCCCGGGAACCGTGGGGTAAGGATAGGCGGGGTTATCCGCAGGGAGGAGGTAATCCGAATTGACCAATCCCCGTTCCGCCAAATCCGGGGTGTTTTCCCCCCGCCACTCGGGCTCGTCGGCCAGAAATTTATCCCAGGCTTCGGTACTTACCTCGGCGGCGGCGATCCAGAAGTTTTCGATGATCGTGGAATGGGGGAAAGGACGCCCTTGTACCAGGGGCCCGCCGGACAGCTCCCTGAAATTCAGGGCGCCTATTTCCATGACCGCCCCGGAGGCAGATCCTAAGGAAGAAGCCGCTTCGGAGGCAGCTCCCAAGGCGGCGGCCCCTTCCTGGTCCTTTTGGTGCCAGGAGGAATTGACCAGGACATCGGCGGCCTCCGGGGGCAGTACCGCCCCGAGCCATGCGGCGGCCCCCGGGGTTTCGCCCAGATAGGCCAGGATCTCCTCCGCGGAACGGAGCAGGGTTACCGGTGAAGGGGATACCCCTCCGTTGTCTATGAGGAATTTTGCCCGCAGGACATCCCGAAGGGCCGCCCTGGTGGAGGCAAACCGGAGGGCCCCCGTGAGGATTTCGGTGAAATTTTCCCGGATCAGGGGGTCCTTTCCGGCGGGTCCCGCCCGGTATGCCCCTTCGGAGAGACTCAAGGGGATCTGAAACGCCGCGGTGGGTTCCCCGGCGAAGGACCACGCGGCGTAATCCGCAGCCCCCAAGACCAGGACCGTCCGGGGATTATCGCTTTGGAGTTCCCCGGTAATATATTCTTTATGGGGAAACAGGGCCGAGGCGAAGATCCTGCCGGGGATCTCCGCCTCTATCCGCCGGGTTTTAAAACCCGGCAGGACCAATTCAATCACCCGGTTTCCCCGGGGTATAAAGAGCTCGCAGGGGGTTACCCCCAGGGTTACCCCGTCTACCCGGACCGCCGCCCCCGACGGTTCGGATCTGAGGACCCCTAAGCTGCCGGGGTTGGCGAGCCCCGGATATATCAAGATAAAAACGAGGACGGTCACCAGGATAAGGCCATAGAGGAAGGTCAAATAGACCCCCGGTCTAACGCCGAAAAGGGGGGCAAGCCGAACCTGATCTTCTGCGGTTGTTTCCTCCGGGCCGGTTTTTTTTCCAAACATGGCGGCATTATAGGACTCCCGTCTATATCTTGTCAACGATGATATTTCATGATAGTTTTTTTATACATGACAGATGATATTGATTTTTTCGATCGGGTCCGGAGAATTACCGAAGTTTACCTTACCCGCAGGCGCAGGATCCGCCGGATCAAAAGGGAAAAACAGAAGAAAAAAAATCCCATCATGGATTGGCTTGAAGCCTTTGTATGGGCCGCCGGGGTGGTACTCCTCATTAACCAGTACCTGTTACAGGCCTACCAAATCCCGTCGGGTTCCATGATTGATACCCTTCTTATCGGGGATCGGGTTTTTGTCAATAAGATCATCTACGGCCCTGAGCTGCTTCCGGGGCTGGGGAAACTCCCCAGTCCCATAAAACCAAAACGGAACGACATTATTATATTTGAAAATCCTTCGTATATTTCCCGGGGGCCTGTTTTTGATATTGTCCAGCGGATCATCTATATGCTTACCCTGTCCTTTGTGGATATTGACCGGGATGAGGCCGGGGAGCCCAAGGCCCATTTCCTTATAAAACGGGCGGTAGGGGTGGCCGGGGACCGGTTTGCCATGGATAAGGGGGAATTCCGGATCCGTTTTGCCGGGGAAGACCGGTGGGTTACGGAACGGGAATACGCGGCGGCCCGGAATTTAAACTATCACATCAGCCGGCTGATAGAACCGTCGGATTATCCGGCCCTGGCGGCGGCGGGGAAACTTACCGCCTATACCAATCTGGGATTACCCCCTCCGGAACACCTCCTTACCGCCGGTACGGCCCGGAACTGGTCTTACCCGGATTATCTTTTTCATGAACAGTCCCGGCTGGAATTACTCCGGGCCGCCCATCCTGAGGATGAACGGTATGGGTTAGCCCTGACCCGGTATATTCAAGGATGGTATATCCCCGAGGGCAGGATTTTTCCCCTGGGGGACAACCGGGATAATTCCCGGGACGGACGGTATTTTAATCCGGTCCGGGTGTCCAAGGTATTGGGAAAGGGGTCTATAATTTATTGGCCCCTTCCACGGATGGGTTTTATACGGTGAGTGGATAAGGATTCGGACATGTTCGATAAATGGCGTAAATATTCCTATACCGCGCAAAAAAGCCAATGGCTTTTTGTACGCTGGATATTGATAGGGATAGCAGCTTTTTTTCTCTTGTATACCCTGCTTACGAGTTTTTTATTTTCCACGCGGGTTCTGGAAAATGAAACCATGCAGCCCGGTCTTCGGGGGGGGGACCGGTTTATCCTCTCTTCCTTTGGGCTAAACCGGTTGATCCCCCCAGGGGTATGGATCAACCGGTCCCTGCCCTTCAGCAGGGGACAGGTGGTGTTAGTGGATACGGCGTTAAACGAAAAGGGAAATATTTTTATCGGCTTTTTAGATGTCCTGGTCCGATTCATTACCGCCCAACAGGTGAGTGTCGTCAATCGGGAGGAACATTTTTTTATTAAGCGGGTGATAGCCCTGCCGGGGGATGAAGTCTCCATGACCAAATTTGTCCTGCGGGTCAAACCCCGGGACGGAACCTATAGTTATACGGAATTTGAATTATCCGACCGGCCCTATGATATCACCATACCCCAGGTCCCGGCCCTTTGGGACGAATCGATCCCCTTCTCCGGGAATATGGGCCCGGTTATTTTGGGGGATGATGAATGTTTTGTCCTTTCCGATGACCGGGGTAATACCAATGATTCCCGGACCTGGGGGCCTATTTCCACGGACCTTATCACCGGGAGGGTCCTCTTCCGGTATTGGCCCCTGAACCGCCTTGGCCGGCCCTGAGGTCTCCTGTTCCCTCTACATCCACATCCCCTTCTGCGCCGGCGCCTGCGATTACTGTGATTTTTATTCCGTCCCGGTAAGCGCCGGGGATCCCCGGCTTGACCGTTATGTGGACGCCCTCCTGGCCGATGGGGAATATACCCTGGCCGCGTTCGGCATTAAAGAGGTTCCCACCCTGTATATAGGGGGGGGGACCCCTTCCCTGTTGGGGCCGGAGCGGATGGGCCGTCTCCTTGAGGGGATCCGTTCCCTTGTGCCGGCCCCCTTTCCGGAGATCACCGTGGAGGCCAACCCCGAGTCCGCGGACGGGCCATTCCTGGAAGCCTGCCGGGATGGGGGGGTAAAACGGCTCAGCCTGGGGGTTCAGACCTTCCACGAACCCTCCCGGCGGCTGGTTCACCGGGTAGGGGAGGGGGCCCTGCTCCCGGAGGGGCTTCGCCTGGCCCGGGAATACTTCGGCGGCGCTTTTTCCGCGGACCTTATCACCGGCCTCCCCGGCCAGAATGGGGAGGCGCTACGGAAGGACTTGGAGAAACTCCTGTCCTTTGCCCCCGGTCATGTTTCCCTCTACGCCCTTACCCCCGAAGCCGGGACCCCCCTGGGGGAGGAAGACCGGTTTACGGCCCTCCTCCCCCCGGCGGATGAGGCGGATCGGCTGTGGCTTATGGGGCGGGATTTCTTGGAACAGGCGGGGTACGGCCAGTATGAGGTATCAAACTTCGCCCTGCCGGGGAGGGCCTCCGCCCACAATATCCGCTACTGGCGTATGGAGAACTGGCTGGGCCTGGGGCCTGCCGCATCGGGGACGGTTATCGACGACCGGGCGGGCCGGGGGACCCGTTACACCATCGGGGCGGACGCGGCGGCCTACCTCGGGGCTTCCGTTGGGGACCGGGCCCCCGCTCCCGCTCCGGCTGAGGGGGCCATGGTTTCCGTAGAGGCCCTGGATCCCCTGACCCTGATGAAGGAGACCTGCCTCATGGGATTCCGGCGCCTTGAGGGCCCGGATCCGCTGCTTTTTACCCGGCGTTTCCGGCGGGATATCCGGGAGTGTATTCCCCAGACCCTTGCCCGGTGGCGGGACCGGGGTTTTTTACGGCCGGACAAAATCGCCCTGAACCGGGAGGGGCTGTTGTTTCTGGATCCCTTTTTGACGGATTGTTTTGGGGAACTGGAGGTCTGGGGAGGGGATTGGCTCCGCTCTTTTACGGATTTATAGGGAGGCGGCGTCCCGCAGGGGAAAGGGCCGGCTCCGGAATAATTTTGACAGGATAAACGCATGGAATCGTCTGCCGCCTGTTTACCGCTTGTCTAGCGGAAAAAAAGGCTCCCGCCGGGAACGCGCCCAAAGGAGGAGGAGGCACATCCTTGAGCGTTTATCCTGCAATTTTGAGCAGCAATTCAAAGTTTAAAAAAAGGTTCGTTCAATCTAAAAATGACCACATGGTTTTGAAGTATACGGTCATCTTAATTTAGTAGAGTAACCATTTGGTCATTTTTTACCATAACGTTCCCGTTTTTTTGCAGCAATTTTTTTTTCGGAGAGAAAAGACGCCCGAAAAAGTTCACCGGCCCGGTTGCTGGTTCTTATGTCTTACCTTTTCCAGGGCCGCGCCGTGATACCGGGACTCAAAAACACACATACGTGTGCGTGTTTTGGGCGGGGGTGGCGGCGGGCAAATAGCGGGGGGCCCTCCGGGGGGAACCGCTATTTGTCCGGCCGACAGGCGCCCGATAAGCGCACGCTCCAGCGGCACGCAGTGGCGTGTTGACGAAATAAGGCGCCATGGTGTAGGCCCAATAAAGGCCGCTGTTTAGGCCAAGGCATCAGGCCGCCCCCCGGAAATTTTTTTCGGCGTCTTTTCTCTTCATGCCTATTTAAACTTGTAATTGCTGAATTTTGAGGTGTTGTGTGGATTTATTTTTCCGTTTTGATTATACTCAGAGAAGAGAGGTTGTATCGATATCATTTAAGAAAGAAGAAAGAAACCGTTGCCCCGAGGGGATTGTTTTTATTCCAAATCCGGGTTAATACCCTGTTCCGGTTCAAATACCACACTCTTATTTACAGAAACCCCGTTAATTTCAGGATAAACGCATAGAATCGTCTGTCGCCTGTTTACCGCTATCACAGCAGGGGAAAAGGCTCCCGCGGGAAACGCGCAAGGGATTGAAGCGGAATACGGTTTGACAGGAAAAACCTGTCAAACCGTATTATAGCGGAAAGCCCGGTTTCCGGTGCTTTGCGCCGGAAATGCGCCCAAAAGAGGAGGACGCGAATTTCTATGCGTTT
>JAIRMO010000152.1 GCA_031258625.1 Spirochaetaceae bacterium
CCGTGAAAATCAGGGTAACCGGCGGACTTTTTCCGCAACGTATACGCATAGCGGGTCCGCCCCCCACTCCTTGCATAAATATACGTAAAGGGTCAGACCCCAAACGTATATTTATGCAACCCCCGCCCCCAGAGGGGGTTCCCTTGTTCCCTAAGTAAACGCCTATGGTTTAATACCCAAGAACCCGCCTTCCGGCGGGGGAGCCTCTGGGGCGGTTCAATCCTCTGCCGATGATAGCGGGGTGGCAAACCCCCAGCACTATAAATTTCCTCTCGAACCAACCATACCCCGTCCGCTCTGCGGCGGGGTTGGTTGATACGGTTTCAAAAGCCCATAACGCCGTTTTTTACCGCCGTCGGCCGCCGCCGGCATTCGGGTAATACCGAATTTTTATCTCCAAAACCGGGATTTGGGGATAAGAAAACCTAAAAAAGAGCCCAAAATACGCCGAATCTAATAAAGACTCTTAAATATGGATTTGCATAGAATGAAATTTTTGTGTAGTATTAGAATAACGGATCTCTTAAGTCCAACGAAGCGGAGGTACTAGGACATGCCGGATAATGACGATCTTGATCTTGGCGGTGAAGATTCCGCCGGGACACAGGGTACCCCTAAAAAAACCTCCGGTTTAGCCGCGTTATTGCCGAATTTACTTAAAATCATAGCCATCGGCTTGGGGGCGCTTATTTTTATTGTGACGGTGGTGATTATTACCGTTAACATTCTGGGCGGGGGAGGTAAATCCCAGACCGTGGTTACGGATCCGGCATCCCCCTACATAGGAAAGCGGCCGGAATACGCCAAGTTCACCGCCATCGGGGTGGTCAGGACCCGGACCAAGGATATGACCCCCACGTCGGTAGTAATTGATATGGTTATCGGTTATGATTTAAATAATAATGCGGCGGCCACGGAGCTGACCAGCCGGCTTTATGAGCTTCGGGATTTCGTGCGGAGTTTTTTCAGCAGTAAATATGCGGTGGAACTGCAAACTGAAAACGAACCCCAGTTAAAACAGGAAATTATCGAGTATTTGAATACCCGGGTACTTGACACGGCTAAAGCTCGAATGATTCTGTTTAATCAGTTGGATGTGATGGAAATGTGAGGCGGTTCCAAAACTTCAATTGGGAGAGACCAGCTTTGCTTGTCCGGCTTCCTGAGATTGAGCGGAAAAACCGGGGGTTTCCCCATAAACCGATTTTTCGGAGGCCTTTTCCGGGATCGGCCGGGTTTTGGGGAACTCTAAGGAAGGGAAATGACAGAAGTTCTGTCCCAGGATGAGATTGATCAGCTACTCACCGCGATAAACGCCGGGGAAACGGAGCCTGAGGACTTTAAGCCCGCGGCGGATACCCGTAAAATAAAAATTTACGATTTTAAGCGGCCCGATAAGTTTTCCAAGGAACAGATCCGCACGGTTTCGATCATGCACGAGACCTTCGCCCGGCTGACCACCACGAGCCTTTCCGCCAACCTGCGGAGCATGGTCCATGTCCATGTGGCGTCGGTGGATCAGTTGACCTATGAAGAGTTTATCCGGTCCATCCCCACCCCAACTACCCTGGCGATCATCAATATGGACCCCTTAAAGGGAAACGCCATCCTGGAAATTGACCCGGCGGTAACCTTTTCTATTATAGACCGCCTCTTCGGCGGAACCGGGGAGGGGACCAAGGCCCAGCACGAGCTTACCGACATAGAACAGTCGGTTATGGAGGGAATCATCGTCAGGATCCTGGGGAATATGCGGGAAGCCTGGGCCACGGTGATCGATCTCCGGCCCCGGCTGGGTCAGATAGACACCAACCCCCAGTTTGCCCAGATCGTACCCCCCACGGAAATGGTAGTCCTGGTAACCCTGGAAACCAAGGTGGGGGACGTAGAGGGAATGATGAACTTCTGTATCCCCTACCTGACGATTGAGCCCATCATCAGTAAACTCTCCGCCCAGTTCTGGTATTCTTCGGTACGCCGGGGCACCACCACGGAAAACCTCAATGTCCTTAAGGAAAAACTGGCGACCGTCGATGTTAATGTAGTAGCGGAGATTGGGAAAATCCAGATCCCGGTTCGGGACGTGCTTTCCCTCAGGGCGGGGGACGTGGTACGGCTCTATAACGTCCGGGTGGGGGATCCCTTTTCCCTCAATATCGGTAATAAGAAAAAATTTCTCTGCCGGCCCGGGGTTATCGGTAAAAAAATGGCCGTGCAGATTTTAAAGAAAACGGCGGAGCTTGAACAGGAAGAATTTGAAGAGCTTGCGTCTGATGGGGAGGAAGCATTATGAGCGACGGCGCTCTTTCACAGGATGAAATAGATGCCCTGTTGGCAGGGGTAGACTCCCCCGGTTCGGGGGGCGGTCCGGGACAGGCCGGGGGTTTTGCCGGGCCGGGCGGTTCCGACACGGATCGTCAGGGGTTGCAGGATTTTCTGACCACCACCGCGGGCGCCCAGTCTTCAAACCTTTCCATGATGACCGGTTCCGACATTACCTTCCGGGGCCCCCAGGTGGAATCCACCAACCGGGACAGTTTTCTCCAGCAGCTTCCCGACATGGTTACCGTGGTCAAAGTGGATTTTACCTCCGGCTTCCCGGGGGAACATGTGTTTTTATTGCCCGAGGATACCACCAAAAGCATTGCCAGCCTCATGAATAAAGAGGAAAACATTACCCTGGACGAGATGACCATGTCGGTAATCGGAGAGGTAATTTCCCAGTTGGTGGGGACCCAGATTACCGCCCTCACCCAAAAAACGGGGAATAAATCCATCGTCTCCACCCCCCCGGAGTCGGCCAATGTGCCCAAGGCGGCGGCGGCCCTTCCGGCGGGCGATTTTATGGCCGCCGCCTATCAATTGGGCCTGGGGGATGGGAAGAACCATCAAATTTGGGAAATTTTCGGCCCCGGCGTTTCCGCGGATATAGTCAAGGCCCTGAATGCCGGCGCCGCCCCCTCCGCCCCCCCTGGGGGGGGGCCTTCCTTCGGCGGCGGTATGAATGCCTCCGTACCGAACATGGGGATGATGGGGGGAGCGCCGGCCATGCCCCAGATGGGGGGAGCCATGCCCAATATGATGGGGATGTCCCCCACGGGACAGCCCACCAATGTCCAACAGGTCCAGTTTCCCAGCCTGATGCCCCAGATAACCAGTCAGGAACAGGGAAATATCGGTCTTATCATGGATGTTTTCATGGAGATGACCGTTGAATTGGGCCGTACCAGGAAACTTATCAAGGAAATCCTGGGGATGGGGGAAGGAACCATTATCGAGTTGGACAAACTCGCCGGTGAACCGGTGGATATCCTGGTAAACCATAAGCTCATTGCCAAGGGCGAAGTGGTGGTAATTGATGAAAATTTCGGCGTCCGGGTCACGGAAATCGTTTCCCCTATGGAAAGAATGAACGATTTGGGATAGAATGGGAATAAGGAGGTTTATTTTTTAATTTATCTATGATATAATTGGGGCTGACCCCGGTTGGTAATTTTGGATTTACCTTATTATTAAGACTCTACGGGCCAGTTTGTACTTGGGAGGGGAAAAACTGAAGCGTTTTGGTATTTTCATAGCCGCCCTTATCATGACCTTTGGGGACGCGGCGGGAAATATACCCCTATTATCCGCGCAAGTTCCGGATGTTCGGGAGCAAGGGGAAGTATCCCCGGAGGACGCCGGGGCGGTCTCCGATCCCGGGCTGCCGGGAGGGGAAGAATTCTTACCCCTCGACGATACCCCCCTGGGGACGTTTCCGGAACCGGAGGCGTCCGCTTTTCCCACCATCCTGCGGATGGTCCTGGTCCTGGCCCTGGTGGCGGCGTTTATTTATATCGTCGTTTTTTTCCTCAAAGGTTTTCTCAAACGGATCTCCCGGCCCCAGGAAGCCGCGAACCCCTATCTTAAAATATTAGCCAGCCTCCATTTAGGTTCCAACCGTTTTGTATACGTGGTTTCCGTGGGTCCAAAACAGGCCTGGCTCGTGGGGGCCGGCGACGGCGGCGTTTCCCTCATCGCCGAAATAGAAGATAAAGAAACGGTAGACACCATGCTCCTGGACGATTCCCGGAAAATAAACGAAACGGGAAAATTCCCGGATTTTCGAAGCCTGCTGCGCCGCTTTGGCGGGGGGGGCGGGAACGATACCGGCCCATCCCCGGAAAACATACGGAAACGGCGGGAAAGGCTGCGGGGCCTATGAACGTGATCCGTTTTTTTGCCCCGGCGGCGGTCCTGTTTTTCCTGTTTGCCCTCCTTCCCTTCCCCGCGGGGGCCCAAACCCTGCCCTTTCCGGATATGTCCACCCAGGGGACCATGGAGATCCCCACCCCTCCGGCGGATCCGGTGATCCCCTTCATCGATTTGACCATCCGGAACCCCGAATCGGGCCGGGAGGTGGCCTTTTCCCTCCAGCTCCTCCTCTTGATTACCGTCCTGTCCCTGGCGCCGAGCATCATCATCCTGACGACCAGTTTTTTACGGATATCCATCGTGCTGGACTTTATCAAACGGGCCCTCTCGCTCCAGCAGGTCCCCCCCAATCAGGTGCTCCTGGGGATATCCCTCTTTTTGACTATTTTTATCATGTGGCCCACCTTTGAGGGGATCTACAACAACTCCTTCCGGCCCCTGGGGGAGGGGGCCATTTCCGTGGAGGAGGCATACCGGGAAGCGGAAGGCCCCCTGCGGCTCTTTATGTACCGGCAGATGCGGGGGAACCCCGATAATATCCGGCTTTTTATGGCCATGCGGGGGCTGGATCGGCCCAATACCCTGGCGGACGTTCCCACCTATGTGTTGATCCCCGCTTTTATCCTCAACGAGTTGACCGTGGCCTTTAAGATAGGGATCATCCTCTTTATTCCCTTTATCGTTATCGACATGGTGGTGGCCAGCGCCCTCATGTCCATGGGGATGATCATGCTTCCCCCGGTGATGATCTCCATGCCCTTCAAGCTGATCCTCTTTATTTTGGTGGACGGCTGGGGGCTTTTGACGGACCAGATTGTCCGTTCCTTTGTGTAGGAATAGGGAATGAGTATCGGGGATGTTACCGCCCTGCTCCAGCGGGGGATTCTGGAGGTGCTTTTGTTGGCGGCGCCCCTCCTTTTATCCGCCCTGGTGGTGGGGCTGGTGGTGGCCATCCTACAGGCGACTACCTCTATTCAGGAGCAGACCCTGACCTTTGTTCCAAAGGTGGTGATCATCCTCCTGGTTTTAGGGTTCCTGGGGGGATGGATGTTTTCATCCCTGGGGGATTATACGGTCCAGCTTTTCAGGATGATTCCGTCCATGGCGAGATAGTTGAAGGAATAGCATGGAAAAAGCGGCGCTTGATGAAATTCTACGGATGGCCCCGGCCTTTCTCCTGGTCGCGGTCAGGGCCTTGGCCATGATCGAAACCGCCCCCCTCCTCTCTTCCGACGTAAACCCCCAGGTCGTCCGGATCGCCCTGGCGGGATTTGCCGCCTACGCGGCCTTTCCCACGGCCCTGGTAAGCGGCTGGGAGATCCCCCCCTTCGGCCTGAGCTTTGTGTTTCTGGTTATCGGGGAGGGGCTTATCGGTATTATTATCGGTTTTTTTATGACCATGATATTTTCCGCCTTTTCCACCGCGGGGCAGTTTTTTTCCCTTCAAATGGGTTTCGGCGCGTCCGAGACCTTTGATCCCCTGTCCCAAATCGAAAATCCCCTGATGGGCTCGTACCTCAACCTGGTGGCCATGCTGGTTTTCCTCTCCCTGGGGGGATTCAGGGAGCTGTTTCTCGGCGGATTCTGGCGCTCGATCCAATCCCTGAGTATTATGTCCCTGGTGGAAGGCCGGGAAGCGGTCCTGGGGATGCTCCTCGCGGGGCTTTCCCGGCTTTTTTTAGACGCCATGGTCATATCCATGCCCGTCCTGGGGACCCTTTTCCTGACCAGCCTTTCCACGGGGCTTATCTCCAAGGCCGCCCCCCAGATCAACATCCTGACCGAGGGGTTCCCCCTATCCATCACCATTGCCTTTATCCTGATCCGGGTTACCCTGCCCTTTATGGTGGATGCCTTTAGCCGGGTGGTGGAATCGGGGTTTGCGGCGATCGAAACCCTCTACATCCGAATCGGTACGCCCGTAGGGGGCGGGGTATGAGGGGCTGCCGGGCCGGGGGCCGGTTTTTCGGAGCCGGGGAAAAGGCGCGGCCCGAGGAGTGGAACCGCGCGGCCCTGGACTTCGCCGCGGCCATGGACCTCCAGTGGTTCGCCGCGGAGGACGAGGGCCGTACCGAGGATCCTTCGGAATACAAGATCCGCAAGGCCCGGGAAGAGGGCCGGGTCGCCAAAAGCCAGGAACTCACCGGGGCATTGATCCTCCTCCTCCCCGCCCTGGCGATCCTCTTTCTCGCCCCCTTTATACTCCGGACCTGCGTGGAGATGATCCGGTTTTTCTTTTCCCGGGCGGTGGAACTGGACCCGGCCAAAGACGGGATCATCGCCGGGGCGTTTTTTTCTTATTTTATCCGCCTGGCCCTGCCCATCGCGGCGGTTTCCATGGCGGCGGCGATCTTTGCCAACCTGGTGCAGACCGGGCCGCTTTTCACCATCAAGCCCCTGGTCCCGGATTTTTCCAAAATAGTCCCCCGGTTCGGCAGGTATTTTCAGCGGACCCTCTTTTCTATGGAAGGGGTGTTTAATTTTACCAAATCGGTCATTAAAATGGCGATTATCGGAACCGTGACCTTTTTTCTTATCCGTTCCGAGATCCGGGGGTTGGCAAATTTACAAACCGCGGAACTCTGGCAGGCGATACGCCTGGTTTCCTCCCTGGCGGCGCGGATGTTGATTATTTCGGCCCTCCTCCTTTTGGTATTGTCCATTCCGGATTTTATGTTCCAGCGCTGGCAGTACCGGGAATCCCTCAAGATGACCAAAGAAGAGGTCAAGGAAGAACGGAAAATGTACGAGGGGGACCCCCAGATTAAAAGCCGGCTCCGGCAGCGGATGCGGGAGATTATGACCCGGAACATGCTGGTTAACGTACCCAAGGCGGACGTGGTGATCACCAACCCGACCCACTACGCGGTTGCCCTGGAGTACCATCCGGAGCAGGGGACCGCCCCCCAGGTAAGCGCCAAGGGCGCCGACGAGGCGGCCCTTCGGATCCGGGAGATCGCCACACAAAACTCCGTTCCCCTGGTGGAGCATAAACCCCTGGCCCGGGCCTTGTACGCGGAGTTGGAGGTAGGGGACTTTATCCCGGAACAGTATTACGAAGCCATCGCCATTATATTGGCCGGAGTCAGTAAGATCAACGAAGAACGCCGCCGGACCGAGGGTCTGGGGGCGTAAGTCCAAGGGTTAGATTAAGAGGAGCGTTACGCGGATGTCGGATGTGGGAAGAATCATAGCGGGTAGTTTATTCAGGGACCGGACGGAGCTGTTCATCGCCGTCGGAGTGGTGGCGGCGGTGATGATGCTCATTATCCCCCTGCCCACGGCGCTGCTGGACGCCCTCATGGCCATGAACCTGGTTCTTTCCCTGCTCATCCTCCTCATCGTGCTGTACACCAAAAAGGCCACGGATTTCAGCGTGTTCCCCACCATGCTTCTGGTGATCACCGTCTTCGGCCTGGCCCTGAACGTTTCTTCCACCCGGCTGATCCTCACCAAAGGGGCGGCCTTTGACGGCCGTATGGTCCGGGCCTTTTCCAGTTTTGTGGTGGGTTCCGGGGGGACCGAGGGCCTGGTGGTGGGGTTCATCATCTTCATCGTGATCATCGCGGTCCAGGCGGTGGTGATCACCAAGGGGTCCACCCGGATCGCCGAAGTGGCCGCCCGGTTCGCCCTGGACGCCATGCCGGGGAAACAGATGGCCATTGAGGCGGAGTACAACTCCGGGGCCATTACCGAGGAGGAATCCATTGCCCGGAAAAACGATCTCCAGCGGGAGGTGGATTTTTACGGGGCCATGGACGGTTCCAGTAAATTCGTCTCCGGCAACGTCAAGGTGGGGATCCTGATCACCGCGGTGAATATCCTGGGGGGGATCATCATCGGGGCGATCTTTCATGGGGAGCCCCTTTCCGCGGCGGTGGGGACCTACGTATCCTTTTCCATCGGGGACGGCCTCCTCTCCCAGTTCCCCGCCCTCCTGGTTTCCACCGCCACCGGTATCATCGTAACCCGATCGGTTTCGGACGGTACCTTTGGGGAGGACGCCTCCTCCCAGTTCTCCCGGGACAGCCGGATCTACTGGATCGGCGCCTTTGTCCTTGCGGTGTTTGCCCTGCTCCCGGGCTTTCCCTGGTATGTACTGGCGCCCCTGGCCCTGGCCATGGCGTTCCTTGCCTACCGTCTGAGCCGGAAAAAAGCCCGGGAAGAAACGGCGGCGGGCCAAAAGGCCGCGGCGGCCAAAAGACCCAAGGATGAAACCGGGGAAATGTCCCCGGTGGTGCCCCTGGATCCCCTGTCCCTGGAACTGGGGTACGGCCTGGTCCCCCTGGTGGATCGGGATAAGGGGGCGGAACTCCTGGAACGGATCCAGCGGATCCGCCGGGAATCGGCCCTGGATCTGGGACTGGTCATCCCCCTGGTCAGGCTCATCGACAATATGCGGCTTGAGCCCTCTGAATACTGTTTTAAGATCAAGGGGGCCGAAGTGGGCCGGGGGAAGATCCGGACGGGGTATTACCTCTGCATCAACCCCGGGGGGGTAAAGGAAGAGATCCCGGGGGAAAAAACGGTAGACCCCGCCTTTGGGCTGCCCGCCCTGTGGGTACACGAGGATAACCGGGGGGACGCGGAACGGGCGGGATATACCGTGGTGGATTCCTCTTCGATCATAGCCACCCATCTGACGGAGATCATCAAACGCCACGCTTCGGAACTCCTGGGACGGCAGTACATACAATCCATCCTGGACACCCTGAAAAAGGATTATCCCGCGGTGGTAGAGGAGGCCCAGAAATTCTTTACCCTGGGGGATATCCAGAAGGTCCTTCAGGGCCTGCTGCGGGAACGGGTATCGATACGGAATATGGTGGCCATCCTGGAAACCCTGGCCGATTACGGGCCCGTCAACAAGGACATCCGGTTCCTTATAGAAAAGTCCCGGCAGACCCTGGGGCGGGAATTGTGCCTCCAGTATGCCGATGACAACCGGAAGCTCCGGGTATTAACCCTCGATCAGAGCCTGGAGAAAAAGATCATCGAAAGCCAAGTGCAGACTTCGTCGGGGATAATGTCCGCGCTGGATCCGGGGCTGCACCGGTCCTGGATAAAGGCCGTAACCCGGTCCATCGCCGCGGTGGAGGAGCGGGGCTGGCTGCCGGTGATCCTCTGTTCCGAAGCGGCCCGGTTTCTGGTAAAATCTTCGTTGGATCGGGAATTGCCTACCCTGGCGGTTCTTTCGGTACCGGAAATCGCCTCGGATATAACCGTCGAGGCGGTAGGGATCATTCAGATCGAGGATTAAAAGGGAAATTATGAATTATTTTACTGAACAAGGGCTGACCGAGGACGAATGCCGTCAGAAGATCCGTATGAAATACGGGGAACGGGCCCGGGTAATGATACAAAAATCCATCCGCATCGGAGGGGTGTTCGGCCTTTTTACCAAAGAGGGGGTAGAAATGACCGGTATTATCCCCAGAGATTATCCTTCCCATACCGCCGGGCAGGGGGCCTCCCCTCCCCTGGATTTTCAGAAAGAAAAGGAAAAGGTCCTGGCGGCGGCGTCCCGGCAGGATAAGGCCGCTTCGGATCAGGAAAAATCCGATATAATCCAGCAGACGATCCTCAATGAGGTATTAGATTTAAAGAAAACGCTCCATACCCCCCCGGGGGAAGAACACCCCACCCTGGCCCGGATCGGGGAGATCCTCGATCTCAATGATTTTTCCCCGGCTTACAGCAAAAAAATCCTGGACCGGATGAAAAAAGAATTTTCCCTGGAAGTTTTAAATGATTACGATCAGGTACAGGACCAGGTGGTGGACTGGATCGGGGAAAGCATAGCCATCTTTAAACCGGATCCCCCCAAAAAACGGACCCGGATCATGATCCTCGTGGGCCCCACCGGGGTGGGCAAAACCACCACCATCGCTAAATTGGCGGCCATTTTTGGACCGGGGAATAAGGGAGGCTACCCCCTTTCGGTACGGATGATTACCATTGACAATTACCGGATCGGCGCGAAACTTCAGGTTGAAACCTACGGGGACATCATGAAGATCCCCGTGTCGTGTGTGGACAATTATTCGGACTTACGGAAAACCATTGCCCTCTATTCGGAGGACGTGGATCTGATCCTGGTGGATACCATTGGGAAAAACCCCCGGGATTCGGTGGAAATTGCCGAAATGAAACAACTGCTATCGGCCTGCGGTTCCGCCGCCGAGGTACACCTGGCCGCGGCGGCTACCACAAAATACAGTGATCTGCGGGAAATTTTCCAGCAGTTCGAGCCCTTTAATTACCGGTCGGTGATTATCACCAAACTGGACGAAACCATCCGGGTGGGGAATGTACTCAGCGCCCTGGCGGACAAGGGAAAATCCATTTCTTATATTACCGACGGTCAGCACGTCCCCGATGATTTGCATAAAGCGGAGGTGATCCCTTTTTTGATCAACCTGGAGGATTTCAAAATAAACCGGGACCGGATTGAAAAACACTTTTCCGATAGGGAATAAGGTTTCCCCAAAAGGGTAATTGGGGAAAAACAACGTTGAATTAAGCCCGAGTTTGGGGATTAGCCCGAATTAGATTAGTTATACTGGAGATGATGATGGAAGATCAGGCAGAGCGCTTACGGGAAATGATGCGGAACAAAAACAGCGCCCCGAAAAAAACCCTCCCGGCCAAGGAGGTAAAAAAAACCCGGATAATCACCATTACCAGCGGGAAGGGGGGGGTGGGAAAGACCAATATGTCGGTAAACATGGCCCTGGCCTATGCCCGGATGGGGAAAAAAGTGATCGTTATGGACGCCGATTTAGGACTGGCCAACGTAAACGTGATGTTGAACATAGTCCCCAAATTCAACCTATACCATGTGATCCGTAAACAAAAAACCATGAAGGAAATCCTGATAGAAACCGAATACGGTATTTCCATTGTAGCCGGGGCCTCGGGTTTTTCCAAAATAGCGAATCTCAGCGAAACCGAACGCCAGGATTTTATCGATGAACTGGACACCCTGTCAAACGCCGATATTATTATCATTGATACCAGCGCCGGGGTTTCCAGTAATGTACTGGACTTCATCGCCGCCGCCGACGACGCGGTGATCATCACTACCCCGGAACCTACCGCCATTACCGATGCCTATGGTATAATTAAAATAATCTCCACCGAAATTGACAACCTGAATATGGGGCTTAAACTGGTGGTGAACCGGGTAAAATCCGTGGCGGAGGCAAAAAAGGTCGCCGACCGGATGATCAGCATCACCGGGCAGTTTTTAAATGTCAAGGTTGAATATTTAGGGTTTATTTACGATGATCAGGCCGTATCCAATGGGGTATTGCGCCAGCGGCCTTTTTTGGTGGTGGATCCTAAGTGCCGGGCATCTATGTGCGTCCAGCATATTGTGGGGAGGATGGAGAAGAGTGAGCTTCGGGAAGGGGGGGGCTTTGGGACCCTGTTCAAACGGGTTTTTGGCCTGTCCTGAACCCGGGATCTCCGATAATCGGAATTTATGCCTCCCGGGGCGTAAAAGACGCGGGGGAGTACAAAATCGCCAAAATCCCGCGGGTTTCCGGGTAAAGGCCCTGGTTTTTAGTATTTTAAGGGAGGCGGGGTGAATTTAAAGATAAGCGGGATTATCTCGGGGACGGCCTTTGTTTTGTCCTTACTCATCGGTTTGATAAGCGGGGCGGGAATTTCGGCCCCGGTCCGGGCGCTTATTTTCGCGGCGGTCTTTTTTGTCATCTCCGGGGGCGCCTATTGGCTCATCCTTCATTTTTTGCCGGAACTGTTTGAAAATCCCGCCGACGATGACCCGGTCATGCCCCAGGCCGGTTCTCTGGTGGATATTTCCCTTGGGGATGATTCCGGGGAAGATTTAGCGGAGGCTAATGTCGGGGAGTATATTTCGGACGGAGAGGCGGCCCCTTCCGGGATATCCCTGGAAGATCCTTCAGGGCTGGATCAAACGGATAAAATTAGTTATACTGATGACGGGATGATGGGTGAGAATCCCGATGTTCAGGAGGATGGGACGGGGCCGGTTTTGTCGGCGGACATCCCGGATCTGCCGGATGAACTCCCCGATTTGGAAAGCCTTTCCCCGGTATTTTCACCCGGCGGTGGAAGGAGGGGGGGGGAACTATCGGAGTTTATGATATCCACCGATGGTTTAACCGGAAAGAAGCCGAGGGGAAATAATAAACCCGGCGGTCTGAACGATGAGTTTAATCCCCAAGATATGGCGTCCGCAGTACAGACCATATTAAAACGGGAATAGAAAGGATACTAACTATATGGGGAATGTCCTCAGAAACGATACAGTTAATCGTTCTCTGGAACAAAAGACAGAGGAGGAGCTTTGGGTTGACTACCGGAAAACCCGGGATCCGAAAATTCGGGAGAATTTCATCCGGCAATATGCCCCATTAGTAAAATATGTCGCCGGTAAGGTCGCCATAGGTATGCCCTCCAACGTTGAATTCGATGATCTCGTGGGGTACGGCGCTTTTGGCCTCATGGATGCCATCGACAAATTTGATCCCGAAAAAAACGTAAAATTCAAGACCTACGCGGTAACCCGGATTCGGGGGGCTATTTTTGATGAGCTGCGTTCCATAGATTGGGTGCCCCGGTCGGTACGCCAGAAGACCAGGGAGGTGGAAGACACCATCGGGGCCCTGGAAGCTCAACTGGGCAGAACCGCCACGGATCAGGAAATAGCCAATTCCCTGGGGGTAAGCGAGGCGGAGTACCTCAAAACCATCATGAAAATATCCGGCACCTCCATACTTTCCTTGAACGACGTGTGGTTTTCCGGGGATGAAAATGACAAGGTTTCCATAGGGGACAGTATTGAGGCGCCCTCCAGCCTGAATCCGGACGTGATCGTGGAAAAAGAGGAGATCCGCCGGGTTATTGTGGAGGCTGTTCAGGAATTGCCCGACAAAGAAAAAAAGATTCTGGTCCTGTATTATTATGAGGAACTTACCCTTAAAGAAATCGGCCAGGTATTAGAGGTAACCGAATCCCGGGTATCCCAACTGCATACCAAGGCCATACTCCGGCTCCGGGCCAAGCTGACCAATATTCGTAAAGGCATCATTTAGCCCGATCAAGGGATGTTACGGGGCCGGAGGGGAACCGCGGGGAAACAGGGGAATTTATGGTCAATTTTGTCCAGCTTCAGCAAATTATGAAAGAACGCCTGGAACAGGATCGGGGAATACGGACCGTTGAGGCCGTCGGTTCCACCCTGGAAGAGGCGGTATCTGAAGCGGCTGCCCTCCTCAACCTTCCCATACGGCGTCTGGAGTATGAGGTTACCGAACGGGGGTTCCCGGGGGTTTTAGGTAAAGGGAAAAAAAACTGGAAAATCCGGGTTTATGAACGGGTACTGATTAAAAAAGAAGACGCCCCTGCCGCCGAAGTTGAAAAGAAGGCGCCCAATCAGATTCCGGAATCTATGGATAAGGACGGCGAGGCCTTTGTTCATCTTTATCCTCAAGGGGCATTTGTCAAGGTGATTCCCCCGGTTGGAAAAGGGAGAAAGGTCTCCGAAACCTTGGTCATGGATATTCTGAACCAGCGGATAGTCAAGGATATTGACCTCAGTTTAATGTCTCAAGTCGTCAAAGAAGCCGCGGGAGTCTATGTCAAGGTAGGGTATTTTGAAAGTAATCCGGTAAATGACGCCTACGTTAAATTAGAAATTATCGATGGGGGGATGAAAGCCTACATAAAGATGGCTCCTCCCGGCATTGGGGGATGCGACCTTCCCGCGGAAACCATATTGAGTTTTTTACGGAAAAATCATGTGGTACATGGGGTCAAGGAAGATTTTATCCGAACCTTGGCGGACAAGCCGGTGTTTAATGAGACGGTTCTTATAGCCGAGGGTACTAAACCAATCGACGGCCGGGACGCTTATATTCAGTACAATTTTGAAACGGAACATACCAAGATACATCTCCGGGAAGGGTTCAACGGCAGGGTTGATTTTAAGGATCTTCACATCATCCAGAACGTAGTGGAAGGGCAGCCCCTGGCGAAAAAAATCCCCCCGGAACTTGGAGCCGCGGGGATGACCGTTACCGGTAAGGTGGTTCCCGCGGTTAACGGCAGAGACATCGTCCTGCCCCTGGGGAAAAACGTCCATGTGGGGGATGATGAGGTTACGATCTATGCGGATATAAACGGGCAGGTGGTAGGGGTAAGCGGTAAAATAAATGTGGAACCCGTATACGTCGTCAAGGGGAACGTGGATATTAAAACCGGGAATATTATTTTCCTGGGGACGGTGGTGGTGAACGGCAATGTGGAGGCGGGATTTTCCATCAAAGCCGCGGGGAACATCGAGGTCCACGGTACGGTGGAAAAGGCGGAGCTGGTTGCGGACGGCGATATCATTGTTCATCAGGGTATTACCGGCAAAGGCGCCGGGATCATACAGGCCGGACGTTCCCTTTGGGCGCGGTTTATTGAAAACACCTCTGTTGAAGCGGGAAATATGGTAATCGTCTCCGACGGAATTATTAATTCCCATGTTGACGCCGCTAAGCGGATCGTCTGCCAGGGGAAACGGGCCCATATCGTGGGGGGGCGGCTCAGGGCCACCGAGGAGATCGTCGCGGAAACCCTGGGAAGTTCCACCAGCGGTACCGAAACTATCTGTGAAGTGGGTTTTGAGCCCAAACACAAAGAAAAAATGGATTTGCTAACGGCAAACCAGGATGCCCTGGTAAAGCAGATTGAGGACATACGGCTTAACTTGCAAACTCTGATCAATATTAAAAAACAACACAAGTCCCTGTCCGAAGATAAAGAGACTTTTATGAGGGAATTGATAGATAAACGGAAAGAGCTTATGGAGGATCTGCATAAAGTTAACGAAGATGTCAAGCAAGTTAAGGAGATCCTTTATGGCATAAAACCCCTGGGACAGGTATCCGCTTCTTCCAAGGTATATCCCGGGGTCAAGATTATTATCCGGGATGTCAAAGAGGAAGTACGGAATGAATACAAATCGGTAACCTTTGTTCTTGAAAATGACCTGATCCGGGTAACCAAATATGAAGAATCCGACGGGAGAACCAAAAGGGGCGATCATGGCAATCCAGCCGATTGATCTGCAGACCCTGTTTACCCAACTGGACAAGGTCGGGAAAAACCAGGCCGCCCAAAAGGATGGCCTCCATATACAACAGGCCCTGCAGGGGGATCAAATTCAGCGGAAAACCGATGAGCGGATCCAGTCGGTGAATGAATCCCAGGACACCGGGGAAGGCGCGGAAACCATCAAAGACAGAAACCCCCGAAAAAACAACGATGAAGAACAGCAGGGA
Organism: Spirochaetaceae bacterium; assembly: GCA_031258625.1. Classification (GTDB taxonomy): domain Bacteria; phylum Spirochaetota; class Spirochaetia; order Treponematales; family Breznakiellaceae; genus JAIRMO01. The sequence continues at coordinate 15,513 of JAIRMO010000152.1, forward strand.
CGGGAAGATCAGGACGAAGGCTCCCCGGAGGAACCTCAGAAGAAACCGTGGATATTCAGGGATCCGGATCTGGGAAAAAACATTGACATAAGCGGATGAAGGGGGAGGAACCATGGACCTGCCGCTTCTTTTTTCATCGGCCAGCCTTATCATTTGCGGATTTTCTTTTGTGTTTTTCCGCGCCTATCTCCGGCGCAGAACCGGGCCGGAACGGATCCTGGCGGAATTCCGGGAAGAGGCTGATAAACTCATCGCCGAGATTGACGCCATCACCGACCGGGACGCCGGCCTGGTAGCGGAACGAATAAAAACCCTGCGGGACCTCCTGGAAGATGTGGATCGGCGGATCGCCGTCTATACCCGGGAAATAAACCGGGGGAAAAATCAGGAAGCGGCCTATACTGAATTGGGGCTGAAAGGGTCTGTTTTAAATGCCCGGGGAACCCGGCCCGGAGAAACAAAGCCTTTTCCCCCGGAAAAGACGGGAGACGAATCCGCCGTACCCCCCAAAACAGCGGAACCCCGGGAAATTCCGGGGGAAAACCCGGGGCCGCCAGCCGCCGCCGGGGACGGGAACCCTACCCCCCGGGAAAGGCCCCGTTTTACCCGGTCACCGGGTATCGAACCCAGCCCCCCGTCTTTTGCCGAACAGGTGGAAAAGCTGGTCCGGGCGGGCCTCTCCTCGGAACTTATCGCGTCCCGGCTGGGGACCACCCTGGCGGAAGTGGATCTGGCCATAGCCCTGTTGTACCGGACGCGGAACGAAAAAGGCTGACGGGCGCTGCTTTTATAAATGTCCGTCGTCCAGGATGATCACATCCACCCGCCGGTTATAGGCCATGCCTTCAGGGGTGTTGTCCCGGCTTATGGGCATGGTATCGGCGAATCCCGCCACCTGGAAGCGGTTTTCTTCAACCCCGATATCGGTGAGGTAATGGAGGACCGCAAGGGACCGGGCCGTGGAAAGTTCCCAGTTTGAGGGCCAGGGCCCATTCGGATCGGTGGACTCCGAATCGGTATGCCCCTCAATTCTGAATTTTCTGCCCTGGACCTCGGTGGATTCCAGGAGGGTCCCCAGGCGGAACAGGATGTCCCGGGTTTCTTCTATGTTGATTACGGCGCTGGCGGGGCCAAAAAAAGCATCCGAGGCAAGGCTTATTATCAATCCCCGCTCATCCTGGGTAACCTTGACCTTGTTCGACCGGACTTCCGGGGTAAAAAGGCTGGTAGCCCGGCGGAGGGCGGTTCCCAGGGCTTTACCCCGATCCTGGGCGGGGAGGGACATGATGGTGTTCCCTAAATCGGCGCTTTTACCCAGGCCCAGGGTATTGCCCCCGGTAGAAGAACCCAGCCCAATATTGTTAAACGAGGAAATCATCGCCGCCAGTTGGGCGGGATCCACATCGTCGGGGTTAAAAAGGGCCACGAAAAAGCAGAGCATAAGGGTAACCATGTCCGAGTAGGTTACGATCCATTCACCTCCGGCGCCCCCGGCATCGGGTCTCTTTTTTTTTGCCATACCTAATCCTTAAGAATTTCCGATTCCACGGCCTTACGATCCGCGGGGGTAAGGTAGGAGAGGAGTTTCATCCCCAGGATCCGGGGATTATCCCCGGCCTGGATGGAAAGAATCCCCTCAATCTCCATCTCCTTAACCATGGATTCCCGGGCATCGTTGGCCTTGAGTTTGCCCCCCCAGGGGATCATCAAAAGGTTTGCCATCATGGAACCGTAAAGGGTGGTGATCAGGGCCACGGCCATATTGGGACCCAGGGAGCTTTTGTCTTCCAGGTTCTTCAACATACCGATAAGACCGATAACGGTTCCCAGCATCCCGAGCCCCGGGGCCAGGGTAGCCCACATATTGACTGCCGATATTTTTGTGGCGTGCCGTTCCTGCATCTGGGAAAGTTCCGTCTCCATGAGGGCCCTGATAATTTCCGCGTCGGTACCGTCCACCACAAGACGCATCCCTTTTTTCATAAATTCATCATCCAGGTCTTCCAACTCTTCTTCCAGGGCCAAAAGGCCCTCCCGGCGGGCTTTTTCCGACATGGACATGAGTTTGGTAATGAGCCCCTTTTCGTTAAAATTGGGAATCTTAAAGGTGAGGTTTATGGTACCGAAAATACCCAGCGCATTAGGAATACTGCTAAATGTAAATAGGCCAAAATAGGAGCCCAAAACGACGATCAATACCGAGGGAATATCCACAAAGGTTAAGAGGCCGCTTCCCCCGACGATAATTCCCAATGCCACCATACCAAAACAGCCGATTAGACCGATGATTGTCGATAAATCCATACTCACTACTCCTCATTCTTAAAAGCGCCGATTTGCCGGCGGTACGCGATAATACTCTCCAAAACCTCAGAAACCTGTTCCCGGACTATCACGTATTTACCCGACAGCATAAGCAGGGTGGTATCGGGGCGGACTTCAATTGACTCGATCTGATGGGGATTTATAAAATATTCTTTTCCGTCAAGCCTGGTCACTTTTATCATTTTTTAGTGAAGAGTGAGAAGGGAACGGGGAGCAGGAGGAAGAAAAACCGTCCTATCTTACTACCCGTCCTTCATTCACTACCGCCTCCTATCTCTTCAGGGTCAATACTTCCTGTAATAACTGATCCGCGGTCTGGATGGTCCGGGAGTTTGCCTGGAAACCCCGCTGGGTTACGATCATATCCACAAACTGTTCGGAGAGGTCCACATTGGACATTTCCAGGGTTCCGGAGATGATCTTGCCCTTTCCCGCAATCCCCGAAGGACCGATATTGGCGGCGCCGGAGTTATTGGACACCACAAAGTTATTACTCCCCGCTTTTTCCAGCCCTCCCTGGTTGGAAAAACTCGCCAGGGCGACCTGCCCCAGGGTCCGGTTGGTACCATTAGAGAAAACCCCCGTAATAACCCCGGTTTGGTCGATCTTGAAATTTTCAAGATATCCCATGGTGTTCCCGTCCTGTTCGGTCATTTTGGAAGAGCTGGCCTCGGCGTATTGGGTAATGGAATTGGTTAATCCCCCCACGGTTCCCAGGTTCAGGGTGAATTCCTGGCGGACCAGGGCGCCGTCATCCCCGGGGGTGGCGTTCTGAATATCATAGGCCACGTTCATGATCACCGGGGACCCCGGATCCGCACCGGACAGGTTCCCCGCCCCATCCTCGGCGTTGAGGATGGTCCCCAGGTTGGAAAAGTTAACCGTAAAGGTATTGGGCCCTCCCGTGGGGGGGGCTTCCTCCCCCAGTCCTATGGCGGCATTGGTGGCCACCGGATTTTCGGGGTCCACCGTTACCGTGGCGGTCCAACTGTTGTTGACCCCCGGGACTCGGGTAAATACCAACTGTAGGGTGTGTTCCTCGCCGAAGGTATCAAAAACCTTGATCTGCTCGTTCCAGCTTCCTTCCCGGACCTGGAGTTGGGTGGGATTTTCGGGGATTTCAATGGTCCGCTTGTCCAGGTTACAGGCAAAATTGACATTGGTGGTCGCCCGGGCGGCGTCTTTTGCCCCCACGGGGATGATCAAATCTTCCACATCCCGGGAGACATCAAGCAACTGAACGCCGTCCACGTCCTGGGCCATCCAGCCCTGGACCCGCATCCCATTGGCGGGGTTCACCAAAAGCCCCCCCTCGTCCAGGCTGAAATTCCCCGCCCGGGTAAAATAAGACTTATCCCCTTCTTTAAGGACAAAAAATCCCGTTCCGTTAATGGCCAGATCGGTCTGGACCCCGGTGGTTTGGAGGGAACCCTGAATATGGATGGTATCAATGGAGGCGATAGACATTCCCAAGCCCACTTCCCGGGGATTTACCCCTCCCAGGTCCTCGGTGGGCCGGGAGGCGCCCTGCAACTGCTGATAGATCATATCCTGAAAATTAACCCGGTTCCGTTTAAAACCGGTGGTATTGA
>JAIRMO010000165.1 GCA_031258625.1 Spirochaetaceae bacterium
GGAATTCAAAGGAACGTTAACCGATGGGAGTCTGAAAAGAAACGAGAAAATTGAGAAAGACCTTCAATATTTCAGTGAGTTGATAGGGAAGATCTATGAGAAGTGTATAGGGAAGGCAAAAGGATTATCAGCATTATTAATGCTAGAAAGAATAGAAAGTGCAATAGAGAGTTTATATGATCGACTTGCAAAAGTGAAACCGGAATTTATCGAGATAAAACAAAAAAAAAGAGATGAAGAAAGATCGGAACAACATAGACTTGCAATGGCAGAAAAAAAGGAAGCAGAACAAAGATTGAAATATGAACAAGCTGTAGAACGTGCTCAAATGCCAATTAAAAGAAGGACGGGAAGACCAAAAGTAAGACGAATGTTACCAATTGCAATTCATCAGTTTGATCCCGAGAAATTATCAGCGGAACGGTTGGAAAGAGAACGAATTGAACGTTTGTTATATCAACCTGAAGAATAAATATAAAATACACAAAATGGGATAATTTTGGGTTGTATAGGGTGGTCCAAAAGTCTTTGCCCCCCCCCCATCCGAGCGGCAATGGATATTTCCTTAATCAGCTTGGTGAACATCTGGCCGCGCTTCGCGTCCGCGGCGCCCTTCTTGTGTTTAATAGTCGCCCATTTACTATGGCCGGACATGATAACTCCTTCTTCTAAGCACGAATTTTTACCGTACCTGTCTTAATTTCTTCTCAATATAATAGCCTAATATCTTTAAGATGTCGAGATCTTATAAGAGATCTTATAAGAGAAAAGATGTTTTTACCGGTCAAAACGGCCGAATATAATATCATAGTGGAATCTAAAGGGTTTGACATCAATACGGTCTCCTATAATCGGAAAAAGGTACTGATCATCGCCGAGTTAGGCACTTCCCATGGCAGGGACATACTAAAGGCTAAGGAGCTGATCGATGCCGCGTCGGAATCCGGGGCGGACTGTATAAAATTTCAAATTGTTTATGCCGATGAGATCCTCCATCCGAATACCGGTGAAGTTACGTTACCCGGAGGAAGGATCCGCCTTTACGATCGGTTTAAACAACTTGAAACAGGCCCCGATTTTTACGCGGAATTAAAGGAATATGTGGAATCCCGAGGGCTTTTATTTCTCGCCACCCCCTTTGGGCTTCGAAGCGCCGGGGAGTTAAAGGCCCTGAACCCCCTGGCGGTCAAGGCGGCGTCCCCGGAACTCAACTATACCGCCCTGCTTAATGTGTTGGCCTCGTACCATATACCGATGTTCCTCTCCACCGGGGTATCAAAGTTATCGGATATTGAGGCCGCTCTGGAGATTACCGGTACCGACCGGGTCTGTTTACTCCACTGTGTTACCTCCTATCCCGCGCCGGAACGGGATTATAACCTCCGGCTCCTCCCAAACCTTGGTTCCCTCCTGGGGGTCAATATGGGAATAAGCGATCACAGCTTGGATCCGGATCTGGTTCCCGCCCTGGCCGTTGCCATGGGAGCCGTTGCCATTGAAAAACATTTCTGTCTGTCCCGAAACGATCCGGGACTTGATGACCCTATCGCCCTTCCCCCGGAGGATTTTGCCCGGATGACCGGGACCGTTCGGAGGGTCTCCGCCATGGAAACCGGGGATATTGTAAAAACCCTGTCCCGGGAACGGGGCTCCGAATCGGTCAACGCCGTCCTGGGAGACGGGGTTAAACGGCTTGCCCCTTCGGAGGCGGCCAATTATGAAAGAACCAACCGGTCAATCCACGCGCTTCATGATATACCCCCGGGAAAAATCATAGCCCCCGGGGATCTGGCGGTATTGAGAACCGAAAAAATACTCAGGCCCGGCCTTCCCCCTTCCTGGGAAGGCCGGTTATACGGTAGAAAATCCCGCAATTTCATTCCCGCAGGTCAAGGCATAGGATTTGAGGACATATAAACATTCGAATAAAACAAAAAAATCAATAATTTGAAACTACACTCTACTTGAAAAATTATATATATATATATTAAGATGGCTAAGGAATATTGATGTTTAAGGAATATTTTTGAATATATTATTGGTCTAAAATGTCAAATTTTGAAACTGAATTGATTATAAACGAAACATGGAGTATACCTGATGGCTCAGTCTTTGACCGGACCGGCACATTATTTAGAAAAATTTAGCGATCAAAGTATTGTATGTAATAAATACGCCCTAGCCAAATTGGGGGTGGATCGGGGGCATTGTTTTCTTAAAATAAATGAATACGTTATTCTTTGCGCGCCCTTTCAATTCGGGTTTAAGCGTTCATTGTTTCTCGCTTCCCTTTCAAAGCAGGAATTGAACTTTTTTCGACGGTATACCAATGATATTGTGGGGCTTTCCATAAGTTTTGCCCCGGAAGGCCAGGCGCCCATTAGGTTTTTTATCCGCTGTAATCTTACCACGATAGGACAAATGAAAGGCAAGGAAAACGTCGGGTTGTTTGTGGTGGATTTTAAGGCTACCCCCCATGATTTTATTATCTTGATGGGGAATTTCTTGGAAAAGCAGAACCGGTTAAGAATCCTCTATGAGGATTATAGCAAAACCGCCATAAAAATAACTCCGGTAACCGCTAAAATGCTGGGGTATAATTTGTATGCCGCCATTGTTGAGCCGCATGTTGCCGCCCAGCGTATTCAAATTCATAGTTTAAGTACCAAAACCATTGAACACCTGGAAGCGGCCGGTTCTTTCCCGCGGCTTCCCGGCTCCACCGTAGGTTATCAGCTTTTTTTTAAAAAACACCGGATCTCCACTACCGGTACTATTGTTTCGGTGGTAACCTTCCCCCAGGGCATCATAAAAACTACCGCAACCCTGGCATTTAGTCCGGAATTGGTGGAAATAATTAATGATTATTGGTATAATTTTCAGTTGAACCCCGCATTAAAAAAAGTCCAGGGAATTTTTTGAAATTACCGGCTCCGGGGAAATTTGGCTTTTCTTGATACGGGGTACTATATGGCCGAATTCATTACACCAAAAATACTTAAAGGTTTTAGGGATTTTTTACCCGGTTCGGAAATTAAACGCCGGGATCTGGTTGAACAGATAGAAAAGTCTTTCCGTGCCTACGGTTTCGTGCCTATTGATACGCCGGTACTGGAATATTCAGAAATCCTCCTGGGTAAAGGAGGGGGAGAAACGGAAAAACAGATCTATCGTTTCCATGACCATGGCGGGCGGGATGTGGCCCTGCGGTTTGATCTTACCGTACCATTTGCCCGTTTTTTGGCGGAACACCGGTCGGAGCTTACCCTCCCCTTTAAACGGTATCATATCGCCAAGGTGTGGCGGGGAGAAAACACCCAGCGGGGCCGGTACCGGGAATTTACCCAATGTGATTTTGATATAGTCGGTAGTGACAGTCCCGCCGCGGATTTTGAGATTCTCCTCCTCATGCGGAGTACCCTTTCGGCCATTGGCGCCGGATCCCTTACCATCCGCCTGAATCACCGGGGGCTTTTTAACCGATTTCTCTCAAAAATTGACGCCGGAGAAAAATCGCCGGAGATATTGAGGATCGTGGATAAACTTGCCAAGATAGGCAGGGAAGAAACGGGCAGACTCCTGGGAGAACTCCTGGGGGAAACGCGGGCTCAGGCGGTGATAGGCTATATTGAGGCAAAAGGCTCCTATGAGGATACCCTAGGGGGTATGATCCGGGCCGCCGGGGGGGATACTCCTGAATCGGACCGGCTTTGGATGCTCCGCCGTTTTATGAACGACACCGGAACCGCCGCTTCTTTTACCCTGGATCCTTCTATCACCCGGGGGCTTGATTATTATACCGGGGTGGTGTATGAAACTTTTTTGAACGGCCTCCCCGATATAGGTTCGGTCTGTTCCGGCGGCCGTTACGATAATTTGGCGGGGTTGTACTCCCGGGAAAAGATCTCCGGGGTCGGCTCATCCATAGGGTTGGATCGGCTTATCGCCGCCCTGGAAGCCCAGGAAAAAACAACGGAAAAAAACACCTATGCTACCCTGGCGATTGCTTGTATCCGGGAGGAGGACGGTGGGGCGTATCAACATTTAGCCGGCAGATTCCGGGAAGCGGGAATCGCCTGTGAAGTTTTTCTTGAAACAAAAAAACTCACCCAACAATTTATTCTAGCGGAAAAAAAAGGCGCCCGGTGGGTCATTATCCCCGGCGAGAACCCTCCGGAGGGCCCCTTTACCCTGCGGGAAATCGCCCGGCGGCAAGACCGGGAGCATCTTTCCTGGGAAAACGCGGTCCGTATCATAAAAGAAGCGCCCGCCAGCGGGCTTTAGGCCCCTGGGGCAGGCAGTAGGGAGGGAATCCCGCTCCCTCCTTCGCCTACCGCCGGCGGGCGACTGAGAGGGAGCGGCCCTTTCCTTCCTCCGCCCCGCTCCAGGGGCCTGAAACCCCCTATGAGAGCGACCGAGGGGGAGCGGCCCCACTGTCAACAAGTTAAGGGCATAGACATCTTCAAAAAGGCATGATAAACCGGAAAAGGGAGGGAAAATTGTAACCGTTCACGGTTATTCGGTTAAATTTATGGAATTCGGTGATAAACCAAGGCCAAAAGAAAGGGCTAATCTTTCTTTCAGATACTTCATTACCGATATGTTTTGCAGGGTGCATGT
>JAIRMO010000173.1 GCA_031258625.1 Spirochaetaceae bacterium
GGAAAAACTCATCTTTTACAGCGCGGGTGGTTTTTTGGGGGTATTTTTTTTTTTTTTTTTTATTTTTACCCCCCCCCCCCCCCCCCCCCTGTACGAAAATCGGTAAATTTTGTTCTAAATATAGGTCTCTGCTGTTCTCAACCGGTAAATATGTGGTTCAAGGCAGATTTTTTAACGCCTCGAAAAATCACCCAAAAATTCGAAATTCTTACGCACTTAAAGATATGAGGTTATGAATGGAAAAACCGTTTTCAGTTACCACCTATTTTCAACGACATGAACAAAAATATCTGCTTAACGCCTTTCAATATCATGCGTTTTTAGAGATCCTGAAAGGATTTGCCCATCACGACGAATATGGGTTAAGTACCATTTATTCTATTTATTATGATAACAGCGACTTTGAAATAGCGCGAAAGGCATTGGAGAAATCCGCCTATAAAGAAAAATTACGGCTGCGAAGTTACGGGATTCCACATTCCGGGGATATGGTCTATCTGGAATTAAAAAAGAAATTTAACGGCCTTACCTATAAACAAAGGGTCCCGGTGTCCTTTACCGGTATGAAAAAATGCCTTGATTTTAGACCGGATAATACTCCTCATAACTATATTTTTGATGAGATAAACTGGTTTTTGTATTATTATAAGCCATTCCCCCAATTTATGATCTCCTATGATCGGGTGGCTTTTCGGGGCCTGGAACATAAGGCCCTGCGTATTACCTTTGACACCAATATCCGCTGGAGGGTCGGGGACCTCGATTTTTCCAAAGGCCCCTATGGTACGCCGCTGCTTGATGATAACGAATACCTTATGGAGTTAAAGATCGATACGTCTCTACCGCTTTTCCTGACTACCCACCTTACCAGGTTAAAAATATTTCCCCTTTCATTCTCCAAATACCGAACGGCTTATGAAGGACTGTTAAATATGCGGAAGGTACGTTATGCCTGAATTCTTTTTTAATCTCCACCCCCTCGAAATGACCGGAACGGTAATCGTTATGTGTACCCTTACTTCCCTGTTCGCCGGGGTAGTTACCGCGGTAGTCTATACCTTTCGTCATGTTTCAAACAAAAATTTTGTCATAACCCTGGCCTTATTACCGGTTATCGTACAATCAATCATCATGCTGGTAAATGGCCAGGTGGGTACCGGTATCGCGGTGATGGGGGCCTTTAGCCTGGTCAGGTTCAGGTCCGTACCCGGAACCGCCAAAGAAATAACCAGTATTTTTCTCGCCATGGCCTTAGGGCTCGCCACCGGGACCGGATATATATGGTATGCGGTGATTTTTACGATAGTTATAAACAGCATGATCCTGTTTTTTTCCATCGTTCGTTTCGGAGAAGCGGGAATTCAAACAAGGAATCTGAAAATTATTATTCCCGAAAACAAGGATTATACCAGTATATTTAATGATCTTTTTGCTGAATATACCAAAAATGTAAGTTTAGAAAGAGTGCGAACCGTTAATCTGGGGAGTTTATATGAACTCCAATACTCCATAGTTTTAAAGGATCCGCAAAAAGAAAAAGAGTTTATAGACAAAATACGATCCAGGAACAGCAACCTTGAAATAAGCTGTGGCAGGGGCATCGTATCCAGGGAAGAACTATAAGTATCCTAAGGAGGCTGTTTGTTATGGGTTTTCAGTATCCTTTCCGGGCTGTTCCGTTGAAAAAGTTTTTTTTTGTTTTTGGCATCAGTCTATTGCTGCTTACCGGATTATCCGGGTGTATTAACCTTGATGACCTTAAATATACGGTAAAAATGGTACTGAAAAGACATATTGATCCCGCAAAGCTGGATACCGGTCTGCCCATAATCAAAATAAATACCCATAACCGCCGGGCCATTACCAGTAAAAAAGACTATGTAACCGCTGATATCGAAATTGTTGATCCAAATAACCGTGATAATAATTTAAAAACCACTGTGGAAATTCGGGGGCGCGGGAATAGTAGCTGGAGTCCTGTGGTGCTTAAAAAACCATACCGGCTTAAATTTCCCAAAAAAATTTCGCTTTTTGGGTATGAAAAAGCAAAAAGTTGGGTGTTACTGGCAAACAACCAGGAGTCTACCCTGATTTTGGACAGTACCGCCTTTGAGTTAGGCAATCGGCTGGGGGTTCCCTTTACCCCGCATTATACCCATGTGGAACTGATCTTAAATGGGAGTTATGGCGGAAGTTACGTGGTAACCGAGCAAATACAGGTAGGCCGTGGAAGGGTAGACATAGATGAAAATACAGGTTTCCTTGTGGAATTTGACGCGCATTATGATGAAGACCCAAAATTCCGAACCTCTATTTTGGAATTACCGATCATGATCAAATCCCCCGAAGATTTAGCGGATGATTCGGGTTATGATTTTGTTAAAACCGCGATCAATGAATTAGAGGCGGCCTTATTTGCCGATTCGTTCCCCAACAACAATTACCGCGATTTAATAGACCTGGATGTTTTTATTGATTATATCATAATCCAAGAAACAACAAGAAATCGAGACTTCTCAAACGGACTCAGTATTTATTTGTACCGTGACGGTAAAAAAGATTCCAAGATAAAATTGGGGCCTTTATGGGATTTTGATTCGGGGTTTGACCATATAATCAAATCCGGTATCTATTTTCAGGACGCAACCGGCAGGTTTTTCTCTCAGGATGGAAGCGGAAAATTGTTTTTCAGCCGGTTTTTTGAAGATCCCTGCTTTAGAGAAAAATACCAGGAACGGTGGAACCAACACTATCAAGACATCCTCGGTATGGAAGATTTTATTGATCACATGGGATCCTTATTAGAAAAATCGCGGCAAGTAGAACGCTATGTATGGTGGTGGATAAAAGACAATCCCCAAGAACAAACAGAACGGATGAAGTCCTGGTGGAGGGACCGGGTAAATTACTTAAATACCGAAATCAACAACCCAAGCACCCGCTTCCCGGAGGAGGCAAGCGGCTAAACGGAACCAATTTTAAGCGGATGAAATGGCTGAAACAGGTGTCCGCCCAACGGTATAACCATGCGGAGAGGCGGGGGATTCGGACATTGGGGTCAGACCCTGGAATACAGCCCTTGGGGTCTGACCCTCGTCCATGGTTCTGACCGATGGGCGAGCCGTTAGCCCTTAAAATACCGCCGGGCGTTCCCAAAACAAATATCCCGGATTACACTTTTAAGGAAGGGCAGATCCTGGGGAATTTCCCCCTCCTCGACCCAGCGGCCCAGGATATTACAGAGGATACGGCGGAAATACTCATGCCGGGGATAGGAGAGAAAGCTCCGGGAATCGGTGAGCATCCCCACAAAACAGGCCAGAAGCCCCAGGTTGCCCAGGATCCGTAGCTGCTCCTCCATGCCGTCCCGGTGATCGTTGAACCACCAGGCCGAGCCGAGCTGGATCTTGCCGGGAATTCCCCCCTGGAAGGAACCCATGAGGGTCCCCAGGACATAATAATCCTTGGGATTGAGGCTGTAGAGGATCGTCGAGGGGAGTTTGCCCCGGGAGTCCAGGACATCCAGGAAACGGGCCAGCTTTTCCGCCAGGCGGTGGTCGTGAACCACGTCAAACCCCGTATTGGGCCCCAAGGCCGCCAGCGTCCGGGAATTGGTGTTCCGTAACGCCCCAAAATGGAGCTGCATCACCCAGCCCCTCCGGTGGTATTCGGCCCCCAGGAAGACAAGGACAAAGGCCCTATAAAAATCCGGAGCCATCCCCCCCACGGGGGCGCCGGAGAGAACCCGGCTCAGGGTTTCCGCCGCTTCCTTTTTCCCAAAGTCCCCGGCCTTTGCCGCCCGGGCCGCCCAAGGAGCGTCAAAGGGCGGGTATTCCATGGCGTGATCCGAGGAACGACAGCCCATCCGGTCAAAAAACTCGATCCGGTCCCGAAGAACCTGGAGCAGGTCCTCCAGGGAATTGATGGTTTTTCCCGCCGTCTTCCCCAGGCGGCGGATATAGTCCCCAAAACCGGGGCTTTCTATGGCGAGGATCTGGTCGGGCCGGAAGGAAGGGAGGACTTTGGTTTCGGTCCCCCCGGTTTTTTGTATTTTTTCGTGCCATTCCAGGGTATCCGCGGGATCGTCGGTGGTCCCCACCCCGTAAACGTTGAATTTTTTGAAGATCCCGTACACCGAAAGGGCCGGGTCCCCTTCCAGTTTGGCGTTGGCCGCCTTCCAGATGGCCGGGGCGCTTTCCCGGTTCAGGGGGTCGGAAATGTCAAAATAACGCTGCAGCTCCAGATGGGTCCAATGGTACAGGGGATTCCCGATAAGCCGGGGCACGGTTTCCGCCCAGGCGAGAAATTTATCGTAGGGGTCGGCGTTTCCGGTGATAAGCGATTCATCCACCCCGTTGGACCGCAGGGCCCGCCACTTGTAATGGTCCCCCCCCAGCCAAATTTCAGCCAGGTTGGAAAAACGGCGGTTTCCCGCTATCTCCTCCGGGATAAGGTGGCAATGGTAATCAAAGATCGGCTCCCCGGCCGCGGCTTCATGGTAAAGCTCCTGGGCCGTCTTGGTGGAAAGCAAAAAATCTTTATCCATAAAATTTTTCATATTCCCCTCCTCATGGATGATCCTACCGGCAACGCTCCGATAATCCGCATCTAAAACCAACGGCATAGAACGGATTTTCAACAAAAATGAAAGTATCCCTTGAGCCTGTCCCAAAACTAATTGACTGTGCGCTACCGCGCACGGTTTTGGGACAGGCTCTTGCAGTTTTTCAGGCTTTCAGCCTTACAAAACTGCGAATTTCAAAGTTGCTTTCCCAA
>JAIRMO010000212.1 GCA_031258625.1 Spirochaetaceae bacterium
AATTCACTTTCAAAATTCACATCGGACCGTTTAAAATTAGGCACCTCCGCATTGGCAAGGTTATTGGCAATAACACTGCGCCTGAGGAGGTTGACATCCATGGCCCGGTGTATCATATCAACGGTTTTGCTAAAATTATTTTCTATCTTCACCATATCCTCCAAAAGCAAACCTTTCTATATAAACTATCGGCGGATTATTAGTGAGAAGTTAGAAGGAAGAAATTTAAGAATTCCCCGCTCCCCGTCCTCACTATAAAATGTACCTCCCCAGGTCCTGATCCACCGCCAAATCCCCCAGCCGCTCATTCACATAGGCTTCGGTTATAGGTATCTTTGTGGGGCCGATGTTGGGGGCTTCAAAGGAAAGTTCCTCCAACAGGGTCTCCATGATCGTATGGAGCCGGCGGGCCCCTATATTTTCCAACCGGGAATTAACATCCGCCGCCAGGGCGGCCAGCCGCTCTATGGCCTCCGGGGCAAACTCAATTTCCACTTCTTCGGTACCCAAAAGATCGATATACTGTTTGGTGAGGGCGTTTTTGGGCTCCGTGAGGATCCGCAGAAATTCTTCCTTTCCCAGGGAGTCCAGTTCCACCCGGAGGGGAAAACGGCCCTGGAGTTCCGGGATCAGATCCGACGGCTTGCTTATATTGAAAGCGCCGGCGGCCACAAAAAGGATATGGCTCGTATCCACCGAGCCCCATTTGGTATTTACCGTGGCCCCCTCCACGATGGGAAGGATATCCCGCTGAACCCCTTCCCGGGACACATCGGGACCGCCCCCCCGATCCCCCTTCACCGCGATCTTATCGATCTCGTCAATGAAAACGATCCCCATTTCTTCCACCCGCAGCCGGGCCTCATCGCTTACCCGGTCCCGGTCTATGAGCTTCTCCGATTCTTCGTTGATCAGGATCTCCCGGGCCCTGCTTACGGTGAGCAGTTTTTTCTTTTTACCCCCCCCGAAAAAACCCGCTATCCCCGAAAGGCTGGTTTCTAAATCCTCCATGCCCCCCCCCATCATTTCGATGGCCGGAAACTGGGGGTTTTGATTTACGGTAATTTCCACCATCCGGTCTTCCAGTTTACCTTCCCGAAGCATGGTCCTGAATTTTTCCCTGGTGGAAGAAATTTTGGCCGAATCGGCGGCTTTTTCTTCCTCCTGACCGGCGGGCTGTTCTATGGCCGCCATGGACTGCTCGGCTTCCATGTCCCGGCTCAACATAGCGGGGATCCCCACCTGGATGGCCGCCCCCATCAGGCCGGGGCCGCCCCCATTATTCGGGTTAATAGAAAAAGCCCCTACGGGTCTTACCATCGGTCCGTCCTGGGTTTTCTGTTCCCCGGATTTTTTCCCCGTACCGGGAAGCAAAAGATCCAGCAGATCCTCCTCCGCCCGCTTCCGGGCCTCGACGTTGACCGTTTCCTGCATTTCCTGTTTCACCATCTGGACCCCGGCGGCCATAAGGTCCCGGATCATGGATTCCACATCCCGGCCCACATATCCCACTTCGGTATATTTGGTCGCCTCCACCTTGATAAAAGGGGAACCCGCCAATTTTGCGAGGCGCCGGGCAATCTCGGTTTTACCCACCCCCGTAGGACCTATCATGAGGATGTTTTTGGGGGCTATGTCTTCCCGAACCTCCGGCTCCAGCTTGAGCCTGCGGATCCGGTTCCGCAGGGCCACTGCCACCGCCCGTTTGGCCTTTTTTTGGCCCACGATGTATTTATCCAATTCCGCGACAACTTCCCGGGGGGTAAGTTCCCTCCGGGAAACCGGTAAATTTTTCGACTCCTTGTCCGGTACTACCGGCAATTCCACCGTCCCCTTAGAAATATCTTTGTTCATTATTTACGCTCCTCTCCGGAACCAAGCTCTTCCAGGATGATTTGCCCATTGGTATAAATACATATATCCCCCGCAATCCGCAGGCTCCGCCGGGCGATCTCCGCGGCGGAAAGGGTGCTGCCGTCCAAGTAGGCCAGGGCCGCGGCATAGGCGTAATTTCCCCCGGAACCTATGGCCAGGGCCGCCTCGGCGGGTTCTATCACATCCCCGGTACCGGAAATAAGCAGGGTCTTGGAAATATCCGCTACCAGGAGCAGGGCCTCAAGCCGCCTGAGGGAACGATCGGTACGCCAATCTTTGGCCAATTCCACCGCGGCCCGGGCAAGATCCCCGGAGTATTCCTTGAGCTTTTCCTCAAAACGGTCAAAAAGGGTAAAGGCATCCGCGGTGGCCCCCGCGAAACCACAAAGCACCTTACCGTCGTTGAGCCGCCGTACCTTGCGGGCGTTATTTTTCATCACCGTTTCACCCATGGTCACCTGTCCGTCCCCAGCCATAGCGACCTGTCCGTCCCGGCGGACCGCCAAGACCGTGGTAGAACGGATCTGGTTACCACGGGATTCCACTTTTCGATTTTTCATGGATTATTCCTTTTCCCCAGAACGCCGTGGGGATGGGCCTTAAGGTAGGTTCGTTTAAGCCGTTCCATATCCACATGGGTGTACCGTTGGGTGGTGGATAGGCTCGCGTGACCGAGCAATTCCTGAACCAGCCGCACATCACAGCCGGAATTAACCAAATGGGTGGCAAAACTATGCCGTAACGCATGGGGGTGAACACTTTTATCCAGTCCCGACCGTTCCGCGTATTTGGTTATTATCCACCGTACCCCGGGTACGGAAATCGGCCCTCCCTTACGGTTCACAAACAGCCGATCCGTAGGAACGGCGGCCTTAACCCGGGACTCCCGTCCGGGAAGGTACGCCCCCAGAGCGTCCCGGGCTTCCTCGGAAAAAAACACGTACCGCTCCTTATCCCCCTTTCCGACAACTCGGGCCCCTGAGAGATCCGCTTCCAGGTACGGTAAAGAAAGGGCTACCAGCTCCGATATCCGCAGCCCCGCGGAATACATCGTAAGGATCAGCGCTTTGTCCCGGAGGGGCCATAAAATACCCGCCCTGTCGGGGAGTTCCGCAAAACTCGCCATTTCCCCTTCCCAGAGAAAAGACGGAAGCCGTTTCGTTGTTTTCAGGTTCCGCAGGTTTATGGAGGGATCATCCACTCTGAAACCAAACCGTAGGAGCCACCGGTAAAAACCCCGGATAGAAGAAAGGGCCCGGTTAACACTCACCGAGGCGATCCCCTCGGCACTCAGATCCGCGATAAACCCCTGTACCCCATGGGGACTTGCCCCCTGGGGGGTCATTCCATGATTTTCGCAGTAGGCCGAAAAATGGGCCAGATCCTTACCGTAGGCCTGGACGGTCCTATCGGACATCCCCCGCACGGAACAAAGATAGGCCAGATACGCCTCAACACTATCCTGGGACGCCCTCCGGCCCGTATCAAATTCCCTGGGGTTTACCGCCGGCTTATTTGCCTCCATCGGATTCCTCCCCATTAAAATCTTCACTGCTATGCAGATAATCACACTCAGGGTTGATACACGCCTTATGGTATCCGTTTTTTTTATCGTACTTCTCCACCATAAATTGCCCGCACTTGGGGCAGTCTTGATTGATCGGTTTAAAGTGACTGATAAAATCACAGGCCGGGTAATTGGTACATCCGTAAAACTCTTTACCCCGTCCCCGGGTTTTGCGGGCCACGATATCCCCACCGCACCGGGGGCATTTCGCCAGGGGTATGGATTTGGTGTTTTTACATTCCGGAAAACCTGAACAGGCAAGGAAAAAGCCATACCTGCCGAGTTTTTTCACCATGGGTTTCCCGCATTTTTCACAGGTATAATCGGTTTCTTCGTCCAAGGAACCCTTAAAGGACTCCAGGGTTTTTCCCACCTCGTCCACCTGCTCCTTAAAAGGATAATAGAAGTTCCGGATCATGTCCGGCCAACGGAGCTGACTTTCCTCCACCTCGTCGAGTTTATTTTCCATGGACGCGGTAAACCCCGCGTTTACCACATGGGGGAAATACTCCACCAGCATATCGCAGATCATCTTTCCCAGGAGGGTGGGAACCAACTGCTTGTTGGACCGGGTCACATAGTACCGGTCCAGGAGGACCGAGATAATGGGGGCATAGGTTGAAGGACGGCCAATGCCTTTTTCTTCCAGGGTTTTAACAATGGACGCATCGGTATACCGGGCCGGGCCCTGGGTAAAATGCTGTTCCGGGTAGAATTTATCCACCTTGACCTTATCCCCAATTTTAAGGGAGGGAACCGGATTCCCCTTGTTTTCATTCGCCAAAAGTTTCATAACCCTATAAAAACCCTTTTCGATGATCCGGGTCCCGGCGATACGGAAAATCCCCTCCCCGGCCTGGATATCGGTACTGACGGTTTTGGTTTTCGCGGGATTCATCTGGCTTGATACAAACCGTTCCCAGATTATCGTATAGAGCCGGAGCTGATCCTTGGTAAGGTATTCTTTTACCTCCTCGGCGCTGTAATTGATATAGGTCGGCCGAATGGCCTCATGGGCATCCTGGGCTTTCTTCCCCACCGTATATTCCGCGGCCTTTGGCGGCAGATCCTGGGGAAAACGTTCCCCTATCCAGGAACGGACCTCATCCAAGGCGACCTGAGAAATACGGACCGAATCGGTACGCATATAGGTGATAAGCCCCACCCGGGAGCTGCCGATATTGACCCCTTCGTAAAGCTGCTGGGCCACCTGCATGGTTTTTTTGCTGGTAAAACCCAACCGATTCGCCGCGGTCTGTTGGAGCTGGGAGGTGGTAAAGGGCGGCTTGGGCCGCACGGTTTTATCGGTCTCCCGGATATCGGAAACAAGACAGTCGGCATTGATTATCTTATCGATAATAACCTCAACTTCATTTTCGTTTTTGAGTTCCGGCTTGTTCCCTTGCCAGGATACCAGTTGGGCGGTAAACGAAGATTTCCCTACCTTAAAATCCGCCTCCAGGGTCCAGTACTCCTCCGGGACAAAGGACTCGACCTCCTTTTCCCGTTCACAGATGAGCCTTAGGGCCACCGACTGAACCCGTCCAGCGGAAAGACCGTTTTTAACCTTCTTCCACAACAGGGGTGAAAGGTTATAGCCCACCAGGCGATCCAGAACCCGCCGGGCTTTTTGGGCATTGACCTTGGACTCATCAATGACCGAAGGGTTAGCCACCGCGTCCTTAATAGCCATAGGGGTGATTTCGTTAAAGCTGATCCGTTGAATGGGGACCCGGTCGGTTTTCGCGGTGATGGCATTCCGTAAATGATAGGCGATGGCCTCCCCTTCCCGGTCATTATCACTGGCCAGAAGGACCGAATCCGCTTTTTTTGCGTCCCCCTGGAGTTCCTTTAAAAGTTTTGCCCTGCCCCGGACGGTGATGTATTCGGGTTCAAAATCATGGTCCACGTCAATGGCCAATCTGGATTTTGGGAGGTCTATGAGGTGGCCCATGGAGGCCTTTACCATATAGGAAGGACCGAGGTATTTTTCTATGGTTTTTGCTTTGGCCGGAGATTCCACAATCACCAGGATTTTTTTATCCTTTGCTTTCTTTTCCGCCCGTTTTTTCCCGGCCCCTTTTTTTTTCGTTACCGTTTTTTCCTGAATTTTTTTCTCGGTTTTTACCGCCATATTATTTCCATCCTCAAAGCTCAATATTCAGTTTCCGGGCCAAAGACGATGCCAACTTAACCCCGCTTAATAGCTCCCGGTCCCGGGGAAGCTCTTTCTCCGAAACCATTCCCCACTCCCCCAGGATATCCGCCGCCCCGGAAATTACCTTCGCCCCCTCATCGGCGAGTTTCCGAGTGCCATCCCCCCGGGTGGAACTCATCCCCGATGAAGCGACCCAAAGGTCCCTCCCCTGATCCAGGGCAAACTGGGCGGTGATCAAGGCCCCGGAAGACGCGGGAGCTTCCACGATCACGGTCCCCCGGGCTAAACCGGCAATGATCCGGTTCCGGGCGGGAAAATTCCACTTCATCGGACCGGTCCCCGGGGGGTATTCGCTGAGGATTACCCCGCCCTGTTCAACAATCCGCCGGGCAAGCATCCGGTTCGACGCGGGATAAACCTCATCAGGGCTTGAACCGAGGACCGCCACCGTAGGGGCGCCCCCCTCAAGGTTCCCCCGATGGGCCACGGCGTCGATCCCCAGGGCAAGCCCGGAAACCACGGGGATCCCCGCGCCGGCCAGGGCCTTACCGATGTCAAAGGCCTGAGAAACTGCGGCGGAAGAAGGCCGCCGGGTTCCGACCACCGCGGCCAGGACCTGTTCGGGATCCGGTAAAATACCCCGGTAAAAAACCAGGGCCGGCGGATCGTACAGTTCCCGGAGCAGGGGAGGATACCGGGGTGAAACAAAGGACACACAATCTATCCCACGGATCCGCATGGTCCGAAGATCCCCTTCCGCCTGATCCTGAAGTTCTTCCATCCGGACGGAAACCTGGGAGAGTTCCCGGCCGAGAATATCTTCTATTGTCCTTTTAGAAAGTATGAATAATCCTTCCGGTTTGTCAAATTCTTTATACAAACGGATCCGTTCCTGGGAGTTTATACCCGGGATCCGCCTAATGATCAAATCCCTTAACCGGAGATCATCCATAATATGAATCCAATATGATTTGCCGGTTATTTTCCGCCTCAAGCCGTTCAGCCGCATCCCGGGAAGTGGTAATGATCCGGTCGTACATATCCAGGGCGCCCTGATAATCACTAACCATATAATAGGCCCGGGCCAGGACAAACATGGCGTCCACATCATTCCGGGAAATTTCAAGATACCGCAGGAGTTGAGATATGGCGTCCTCGGGCCGGTTCAGTTCAAAAACATAGAGGACTCCGATACCGTAACGGGGCCGGCCGTACCCTTCATCCAGTTCTATGGCCCGCAGGTAGGACATTTCCGAAAGGTCATAGTATTGTTGGGCCCTGGCGGTCCCCTCCGGGGGATCAAAGGACGATTTTGCCACGATAGCCGCGGATAGCCCCCGCAGGTAATGGAGATAGGGGTCTTCCGGGGCATAATAAACCGCCCGTTCCAGAGCATCCAAAGCCTCGTGGTGTAACCCCCGGTCCTGCAGCCGGGTAGCCAGGAGCTTCCAATATACCCCGGTCTGGGCGGCGTCCCGTACATGCTGTTCGATCAGCTCCTCATACAGCCGGATAGCCTCCCGAAGGTTTTCTATGGTCCGGGGAGGAGTATCCCGGGGGCTGAGTTCTTTGATCCGGGCTATCAGGGAATTCCGGGCCTTGATTTTCTGATAGGTATAGATACCCCCTATCAGCGAAACCGAGATCACCACCACCGTAAGGCCTATAAAAAACTCTTTTTTAATCTTCATCCTTCACCTTCAATTCAGTTCCCCGCAAGGCTATGTCCGGGATGAATATCCCCGCAGTTTCGGCATATAATGCCGGTGACTTTCCCTGAGCAGGGAAACATCTACATGGGTATAAATCTGGGTCGTGGTAATATCCGCGTGCCCCAAAAGTTCCTGGACCGACCGGAGATCCGCCCCCCCGGCGAGAAGCTCCGTGGCATAACTATGCCGCAGGGTATGGAGTTTTGAGGGAACCCCCGCCAATACCGTCAGTTTCATATAGTTTTTCCATATTCCCTTTCGGGAAAGCCGCCGTCCGGTTTTACTGATGAACAGGGCGGCGGAACGGACTTTACCCGCCAACCGGGGTCTTGAATCCGTTAAATACCGTTTAATCCAGAAAGCGGCTTCTTCCCCAAAGGGTACCATCCGTTCCTTGTCCCCCTTCCCCAAGACCCGGACAATTCCTTCGGTAAAATAAATGTCCTTTGTATTCAGCCCGACGACCTCGGAAACCCGCAGCCCCGCGGAGTAGATAAACTCAAACAAGGCCCGATCCCGCAGCGCTATGGGGTTATCCACCGGGATCAAGGCAAACAGGCTGTCCACCCGATCCCGGCTCAGTACATCCGGCAGGCGGATTCTCTTTTTTGGGGATTCCAAAACCCGGGCGGGATTATCACTGCGGATCCCCTCATCCGTTACGTACCGGAAAAAGGATCTGAGGACGGAAATCACTTTAGCCACGGATCGGGAATCGAGGCCGTCTTTATCCCTACGAAATTTGAGGTATACCGTAAGGATGGAGGTGTCCGCCTGTTCGGACAACAACTGCTCTTTTTCCAGCCATTCCAGAAACCGGCGAATCTCAAGCTTATAGGTTTCCGCGGTTAAGCGGGACCGGCGTTCCAGGGCGAGAAGCCACGTATAGTACCTATCCAACAGATTTTGATCACTCATAGAACTATATACCTCGATTATCTGTTCCGGTTTTTTCGGACAGATCCTTTCCACCGGAGTATGTACGATCCCGGAGTATGGTGGGTACATCAAGATCGTCCTTCCCATAGTTATTTCTGATGGTCAACCCCGATTGTTTGGATCCCCCTCCGGTTAAGGCCCCCCATTCTTCAAGATCAATGATTTCACCCTTTTTATCCGTTTCCGAATTATGGACCTTTGAATTTATCAAGGTTTCTTTATGAAAACCCGTGGCAATTACCGTAACCTGAAGTTTGTCCCCCAGATTGGAATCCAGGGAGGTACCGTAAATAATCAGCGCGTCCTCATCAGCTTTTTCCGTAACAATTTGGGCGACCTCTTCCAATTCAACCAGGGTAAGATTATCCCCCCCGGCGATATTGATGAGGATCCGCTGGGCTCCCTCCAAGGTGGTGTCTTCCAGAAGGGGGTTGTCAATGGCGTTATTGGCGGCAAGAGAAGCCCGGTTTTCCCCGCTCCCAATGCCGATACCCATCAGGGCATCGCCCTGACCATACATAATGGTCTTAATGTCCGCAAAATCAATATTGACCAGGCCCGTCTCGGTAATCAAATCCGAAATACCCTGTACCCCCTGACGGAGGATGTCGTCGGCGATAAGAAAGGCTTCGGGGATCGTGGTTTTCCGCTCCACCGAGCTAAAAAGCCGTTGATTGGGGATAACGATGAGGGTATCCACCGCTTCCCGCATTTTGGCGATCCCCTCTTCGGCAAGCCGCATCTTATACCGGCCTTCAAAGTTGAAGGGTTTGGTAACCACCCCCACGGTCAAGGCCCCGCATTCCCGGGCAACCTGGGCAATCACCGGGGCGGCCCCGGTTCCCGTACCGCCTCCCATACCGGCGGTAACAAAAACCATATCCGCCCCTTTAACGGCATTGGCGATTACTTCCCGATCTTCCATGGCCGCCTTTTCCCCAATTTCAGGCTTGCCGCCGGCTCCAAGCCCGGCGGTGAGCTTCGATCCGATGGATAGGGTAACCTCCGCCTTCGATCGGTTCAGGGCCTGCCGATCCGTATTGGTGGCGATAAATTCCACCCCCTGAACCTCACATTGAATCATACGGTTAACCGCGTTACACCCTCCCCCTCCCGCGCCAATGACTTTAATAATGGTTTGTCTTTCATTGACGCCTTTTTCATCCCATACTTGAATATTCATAAAACCCTCCCCAAGCACTTTATGATTTGAACCAATTCCAAAACCGGTTGGGTTTGAAACTGCCTTGATTTAGATATTTTTAAGGCCTTCCGTCGAAACGCCGCGCAAATACCGCATTATAGAAGCGGTCCGAACAAGTTCCTCAGGAACGGTCCACCGCCTGTTTTTCAAATAAACCTAACCCGCCTTTTAAAATAATTCATCTTTTAACCACCGTACCAGTTTTATAATCCCCGAAGGCTGTCCCTTTTCACGGGGATAACTTTCATTTCCCCGTTCGACATTCCGTTTTTCTTCCCGAAGGGCCCCTTCCAATACCAGCCCTACGGCGGTGGCATATACCGGGCTCCGGTATTCCTCCACCAACCCTCCCACCGGCAGGGGCGCCCCCACCCTGACGGGCAGCTTGAACACATGGGTCGCCAGCTCAGCGGCCCCCAAAAGCTGGGCCCCTCCGCCGCAGAGGACGATCCCCCCTCCCAAAGGCCGGGAAAGGGAAAGTTTATCCAGTTTTTCCTTCACCATATTAAAGATCTCTTCCATCCGGGGCCGGATAATCGCCAGGAGCTGGGATTTCGGTATGGGCAGGGGCGGCCGCCCCCCCACCCCGGGGACGATGATATCGTCATCCTCCTCAAGGAAGTCATCCCAGCAACACCCCGCCTCCAGCTTGATCCCCTCGGCGGTTTCAAAGGCTATATTTTTAAGCAAGGATATATCGCTCGTAACCTGGATACCCCCCGCGGGAATGATGGTGGTGGAATAGGGGGTGCCTCCGGTATACACCATCACATTGGTAGTCCCCCCCCCAAGGTCTATCAGGGCGACCCCCAACTCCTTCTCTTCCTCGGTGAGGACGGAACGGCCCGCGGCCAGGGACTGGAGGATCATATCGTTAACCCTAAACCCAGCCCGGTTAACGCATTTTACCAGATTCTGGGCGCTGGTTACGGAACAGGTTATGATATGAACCTCCGCCTCAAGGCGGACCCCGATCATATCCAGGGGATCCCGGATGCCCTTTTGGTCGTCCACAATATAACTCTGGGGGATTACCTCCAGAACCTGCCGGTCCATGGGAATTACCACCGCCCGGGCCGCTTCCAGTACCCGGCTAATATCTTCAGGGCCAATTTCCCGGGTTTCCCGGTTTTTTCCGGTAACCGCCACAACCCCCCGGGAATTAAGCCCGTCGATGTGGCTTCCCCCTATGCCGGTCCAGCACGTATGGACCTCCCGTCCACTCATCATTTCCGCCGCCTCAATAGCG
This sequence comes from Spirochaetaceae bacterium, assembly GCA_031258625.1. Taxonomy (GTDB): domain Bacteria; phylum Spirochaetota; class Spirochaetia; order Treponematales; family Breznakiellaceae; genus JAIRMO01. The sequence continues at coordinate 10,705 of JAIRMO010000212.1, forward strand.
GCGGAAACGGACTTGAGGGTAGCTTCGATATTCACCACCACCCCTTTCCGCAGCCCGGTGGAAACGCTTTTCCCCACTCCGGTTATTTCGAGGGTTCCGTTTTCATTACGCTCGCCAATTACCGCGCAGACCTTGGTGGTACCGATATCGAGACCAACCACTAAACTATCGTTAGCCAGAGGATGCCTCCTTTAGGGTATAGGATGCCGTACCGGTTCTAAAATCAATTTCATCAACCTGGGTACCCTGAGAAACAAGAACATCAATTACCAGCATCATATATCGAAGCATATCTTCATTCAATTCCGCCGCGGCCCGGATCCGTACCGGATCATGGTTGGGATAAAGGATCAGATCAAACCCATCGTATTTTTTTTGGTGGATCTCAATTTCAGAAATGGCGGCCAGTAGATCCGGGGCGGAGACATGGATCCGTTCCAGGCCGGTAAAAAAACGGGCAAATACCGGGGAGAGCCGCATCCCCAATACCGGTTCTTCCAAGGCCAAACCGGATATAAGGGGTATAGAGGAAGAAAGAATTTCATCCCCATAACCGTTTCCGATTTTAAAGAGTACCCCTTGCCTATCAAAAAACACGGGGGTAATTTTGTTCTCTATCATGGTCAGGGTAAAGGCCACCGCCCTACGGGGTTCAAGGGTTATCAGCACCCTGTCGGGAAAATGTTTTATCACCTTGGCGGACTCAACCTGATAAATTCCTTCCAACGCGGCTTCAGCCCCCGCGGTATTAACCGTCATATACGAAGAACGGGAGGTGATCCCCGCCCGGGCTAAAATCAGGTCCCTTTCAATATCCGGAATCCCCCTCACCTCCACGGTCTGTAGGGGCATACAGGGACTAATAAAAAGAAGCCAGCAGAGTTCCGCCGCCACCACCATGGCAAGAATAATAAGGAGCCGTTTAAGCCTCCTATCCAAAACGGAAGAATTTTTTTTATTTTGAAGAATCCCTTCTTCCGTATAAGCATAATAATTAGACAAGATTTACCTCCGGTCCTCTAAAAACCCCGGTACCCCGGGAAGACTCAATTTCCCGGGGAAGCCCTGAAACATTGACGATCAATCCGGCGATCAACAGGGTGGTCGCCAGGGAAGAACCGCCGGCGGAAAAGAACGGCAGGGGTATCCCGGTAGCAGGAAGCATCCCGGAAACTACGGCGACATTTAAAAGCATTTGGGAACTTATGGTGGTGACCAATCCAAAGGTCAGGAACCGGGCAAAGGAATCCTCGGCCCGTAAACACGCCCGGTATCCCCGTACCGCAAAGATCCCAAAAAGGAGGAAAAACAACAGGATGCCGATAAACCCCGCTTCTTCCGCGTAGGAAGAAAAAATAAAATCCGACTGTATTTCCGGTACGCTGGATATTTTTCTTACCCCCTGGCCGATACCCTTCCCCCAAAATCCTCCGGATCCTATGGTTAGGATGGAAGCCTGGACCTGATATCCCGCGCCCAGGGGCTCCCATTCGGGCCAGATAAAACTTATAAGCCTCCGGAGGCGGTGTTCCTTGGTAAAAATAAGAAGGCCCGACAGGGGAATCAGAATCACCATGGCGCCGATAAAATAACGGAACTGTACCCCCGCAAAGAAAAAAACAAAAAGCGCGTTTATGGCGATAAACAGGGCGGTGGAAAAATTATTTTGAAAATAAATTAAAAAGAAAAACAGGAGGGTTACCAAGGCCGGGGGCAGAACCCCCACGGAGAAGATCCGGATCCTGTCCTGTTTTTTGGTAAAAATATGGGCCAAATACAAGGGTAATACCAATTTAACTAATTCCGAAGGCTGATAGGTATAGAAACCAACATGGATCCACCGGGCCGCGCCGTTTTTGGTAACCCCTATGCCGGGAATAAAAGTACACAGGCACATCACTATGGTTCCCAAGACCAGCGGGGTAATACATTTTCTCAATATCCGCAGCGGTATCCGCAGGGCCAGAAAAAACAGCAGGATCCCCACCGCCCCTAAAACAATTTGCCGGGAAAAGAAATAGAGACCATCCCCAAAAAACCGTTCCCCAAAGGCATAGGATGCGGAATACAGGGTAACCAGACCGGTACCGGTAAGGAGTACAACAACGGCTATCAAAAGGTGATCGTAATGGGTTCCGTGGCCCGCCGGCTCGACCATAAATTGATTCATAGCTCCCTCCCCTTCATAGAAATTCCAATCATTGAATTTTCAAGGTTGAAAGGGCTATAATTACAAACAAGCCCCCCAGAATCCAGAAGCGGATGACCACCTTGGTTTCCGCCCAGCCGGATAACTCGAAATGATGATGCAGGGGGGCCATTTTAAACACCCGTCTTTTCCGTATCTTATATATCATAACCTGTAGAATCACCGAAGCGGCTTCCAAAACAAAAACACCGCCGATGATAAAAACCAAGACCTCCTTCTTGATTATAAGGGAAATGGTGGCAATAACCCCTCCTAATGACAAACTCCCCACATCCCCCATAATAACTTCGGCGGGATGGGCGTTAAACCAGAGGAAGCCAACACAGGCCCCCACTACTCCCAGACAGAAGACGGTCAACTCCCCGGCGCCCTTGATATAGGGAATCCCCAAATAAGAAGAATAATCCGCCCGGCCCGAAAGGTAGGTAAGGATCGCCAGGGCAATAAACACCAGGATCAGGAGTCCCGCGGCAAGACCATCCAGGCCGTCGGAAAGGTTAACCGCATTGGACTCTCCCACCATCAGAAGTACCGCAAAAGGAATCCAAAAAATCCCCATATCCACCACGGGGTTCTTAAAAAAAGGCAAATAAAGGTACGTAACCTCTACTCCCCCGGAAAAATAAAGAATACCTACAATGGTGAAGGCGATCAGAAACTGAAAGATCAGTTTTACCCAAGCGGGAAGCCCTTCGGAATTGTGCCTCCGCACCTTAAGATAATCGTCCAAAAAACCCACGCCGCCGAAGCTGATCAACGCCCCCAGGGTAAGCCACACCTTGGGACTGCCGATGTCTTCCCAGAGCAGCACCGCCACTACCATGGAGATGATGATAAACACCCCGCCCATGGTGGGGGTTCCGCCTTTTTTTAGATGGGTTTCCGGTCCATCCCCCCGGATAGGCTGACCGACCTTCAGCCTTAACAGGGAATCAATAATCCGGGGGCCGAACATAAAACAGATCAAGAGGGTGGTCAACGCCGCATAGGCCCCCCGGAAGGTGAGATACTGCAGGATGTTGAAGGGGGTAAAATATTTAACCAGGGGATAAACAAATTTTAAAAACACCTCGCCCCCCCGTACAACAATCTATCCATCGGTATGGTATCCCCTTTTTATCATAACCTGGAGTATTTCTTCAGGCCGTTTTTTGGATAATCCCAATTCGTGTTCCGCGATATACTCTATCCGTTCCGCGGAGGACAATACCGCAATCTCCGCGATAAGCAGTTTATTGCTTTCAATCCATTCTTCTTGGATGGTTTCCAGTTTTCTTATTTCCTGTTCCAGATCCGCGTACCGGGTAGCCTGCCACGCGGCAAGACCGAGAAACAGAGGGATAGTAAGGGTTACAAAATACAGAATCATCCGCCGCATCATTGACCATCCTCATCCAAAACTTTTTCTACCACCCGCAATTTGGCGCTCCGGGAAGGAGGGTTGTTTTTCATCTCCTCTTTCCCGGGGGATACCGCTTTCCGGGTTAAAATAGCAATAATCCGATGTCCCTCACATCTACATATCGGCGCTTCCGGAGGACAGGTACAGTCCTTGTTTTTTTCCCGGAAATAGTTTTTAACGATCCGGTCTTCCAGGGAATGAAAACTGATCACCCCCAAACGTCCCCCGGTTTCAAGGCTCCCCAGGGCCGCTTCCAGCAGATCCGGCAGCCGGGACAACTCTCCATTCGCCGCTATACGCAGAGCCTGGAAGGTCTTCGTTGCCGGGTGTACCGCCCCCCGCCGGTAACCGGAAGGAACCGCCCGTTTCACGATTTCCGCCAAGGCGGCGGAACTGGTCACGGCCGAATGGGAACGGGCTTCCGTAATAGAACGGGCGATCCGCCGGGAATAGCGTTCCTCTCCATACTTATAGATGAGATCCGCCAGATCCTTTTCAGAGCTTCTCGCCAGGATCTGCGCCGCCGGGACACCCCGGCTGGGGTCGATCCGCATATCCAAAACCTCATCCTTTCTAAAGCTGAATCCCCGACGGGATTTTTCATAATGATAAAGGCTCACCCCTAAATCTATCAGGATGGTATCGGGCCGTTTAATATCCCGGGGAAGGTCCGCGAAAAATTCCTGGGACCAGCCGGTGTAAAAATGTATCCGATCCCCAAATTCTTTAAGCCGCTCCCGGGCGATCCCCTGGATTTCCCCATCCGCGTCAATGCCGATTATCCGCAGGCCGGGGAAACGGGATAAAAAGGCGTAACTATGCCCCCCTTCCCCTAAGGTGGCGTCTACCATAAGTTCCCCCGCTGAACGGGGGCCGAGGTATTGAATTGTCTCTTCCAGCAAAACCGGAGTATGGACAATTTCCATTATTCCTCACCTTCTTTTGGATCACGCTCGTTTTTAGGCCCCTGATCCGGCATATCCGCAATTGAACCTAGTTCTTCAAAACTCATCCTAAATTCCGCTTCGGTGGACCCCTTGTAATTCCGGTACCGATCGATGTTCCATATTTCCATATAATCCAATTGTCCCAATACGATACAGTCCCTGGAAAGCCCCGCGAAATCCCTGAGACTCTGGGGAACCGCGATACGGCCGGCCTTGTCAATTTCCACCTCCTGGGCGGGACCGATTATCCTCCGCCGAACCACCCGGGAACTGGCCTTAAAGATGGAGGTGGAATTCAAAACCTTCCGTAAAAGATCCTCCCAGAACTCAGGAGGGCATACCCATATACAATCCTCCCCGCCCTGGGTGAGAAACACCCGGTTACCCGGCAAAATGGAACGAAACCGGGAAGGAAGGCTCACCCGGCCTTTATCATCTAAGGTATTATTAAATTCCCCTATTAATAAATCCATTCCACTTTTTCCTATTTTCTCCTAACTTTTCCCAATGTTTCCCACTTTTCTTTCATTTTTATATATAAATGAGTTACGGTCAATCCTTTACTACAGAAAAAATTATAAATAGTAGTTTTTTATTCTTAAAATACTACACAACTGTTTAGGAATCTACACAAAGCAGGTTAAACGGTACTTCCCCTCCCCGGTAACACCAAAAATACCGGGTACATCTTGTATAGGATGAAACAGCCCGGTATGATCGGACTATGTTTCTGAACGAATATTTTATTGTTTTTCCCGAAGGGGATGTCCAGGAGATCCGGGGACGGCTTTCACTTAACGAAATTGTGGATATAAACGGCAATCCCCTGGATCTTCCCCTGGAGACCAACCGGACAATCGCCTTTAGGGTCAGCCGGATCAAGGTAAATGAAAATCAGGGGGGAAATGAAACCCTTCATTTCTTGGAACTCCTCAGCGCCGAAGAACTCCTGGCCTATACCGGAAACCGTCCATGAGGGGAATCGGTACCGAAAGCGAAAGCGGTCTCCACCGGGCCCTCAAATTTCGGTACGCCGGTGAAGGGGGACAAACGGAAATTCCCTTAAAAGGATATGTTTGTGACGGGGTAACTGAGGGGGGGGAATATATCGAAGTTCAAACCGGCAGTTTTAAACCCCTCCGGGATAAGATTAAAAAACTAACCGAAGCCGGTCCGGTCCGCATCGTCCATCCCATTATCGTAACAAAATACATAGAGCTTTTTGAGGAGGGGGGAGTCCTGCTTTCCCGCAGGAAAAGCCCTCGAAAAGGAACCCCCTGGGACCTGTTCAAGGCCCTGGTTTACGCCCCGGACCTTCCCGAGCTTCCGGGGATCACCATAGAACTTGCCCTGGTGGAGGTCTCCGAACAACGGGTCCGGGACGGCCGGGGGTCATGGCGGCGCCGGGGGGTCAGCATCACCGGCCGGGAACTCCTGGCCCACCACGGATCCATCCCCCTGACCGGCCCGGGGGACTACCGCCGGTTTGTTCCCTTTCAGGGGGACGAAACCTTTACGGCCCGTTCCCTGGGGAAAAAAGCGAAGATCCACCCTGTCCTGGCGGGAAAAACCCTCTATGTGCTTACCCGGCTTTCCATAACTACCCGGATCGCAAAAAACGGCCGTGCCTGGATATATCGATTAACCGGCGTTTAAAAAGACGAGGACAACTTACCAATTCCACCGGAGGGGCCGTCAACACGGCTTATCCCCCGGCAAAAGACACAATAATCACCGAAAGCTTAACCCGGGGACTGAAATTTCAACTACCAGGCATCCGCCATATCGTCGGTATCCCGGTTATTCTCCGCAAAAAGGTCCGTCACCGCCCGAAGATCGTCAAAATAGACATAATACGTTCCATAGGTTTCCATGAGGTCACAGTCAATTCGGAATCCGATGATCTTGACGCCTAATTGATTGTTATAGTGATAATTCCGCTGAACAATACCGTTTATACCGTCCGGCGCCTGGGGAGGGATCGCCACGGTGAGTTTTTTCCAACCCTGAAAATTGAGTTTTCCCAGGTGAAGCTCAAAGGGACGGCCAAAGAAATCCTGCAACAGGATCTTGAGCTCGTGATTGTAATTACGCCCCACTACCCAAATGGAGATCGTTTTAGTAATCCCCTCAATCGGAATCGGCCGAATCGGGGAAATCGTTATACTCGCATGACCCCTGCGGAGGAAGTCCACTTTGGTACCAAGCACGTACCGATCGGGGATATTAAACCCCTCTTCCTCCTCCAGGGGCACCTTATCCTGGGGAGCCCCGCTAAAAAGCCGGCTCATCACAAACCCCTCATCAGTCGACATGGAAGAACGCCAGTACCCATCATGCTCAAATTTATCTATCGATACTTCTTTCAATTGCTGCTGGGCCGCGTCAACTCCAATCCGTTCCGCATTGGGAGCGCCAACTTCATTTTGCTGGGCAAATAAAACACCGGCAAGAAACAGAATCAAAAGGGTGATAATAATACGTTTCATGTAACGGCCTCCTTTTAATTATTGGAAGAACTGGCCCATAGTTCCTGTACCCGCTGGGGATCCGCCAGTTCTTCACCGTCATATCTATGTTCAAACAAATCGGTTAATACCTTTAAATAATTAAAATAAATGTAAAAATCGTTCACCGGCTCCGACGGCATAGTCCAGATACGAAATTTCACCAAATTTAAAGAAGTTAACCGGGGCAATACCCGCTTTGTTTGGGAAATATTACCCGGAACAGTAACCCGCAGGTTTTTCCACCCCTCATACCCCAGGCTGCCGAAATTGATGGCATGGACGAATCCCAAATAGTCCCGAACATAGACCTCAAGATTGTAATTAAGGTTTGAGCCCCATACCCAGAGATCTATCTCTCGAGCCCGGCCCGGTATGGGTATTTCCGCGGGACCCGCATCATCGCCCCCATCGGCCGCCACAGGATACACGTCTATCCAATTATATCCCTGACGATCAAACCGGCCCCAGACACCCAGGCTGGTCTGTTCCTGGTCCGCAACTCTTATCGCCATCGGCCCAAGGGGCACTTGGTTTATCTTGGGAAAGGTATCGTCCTCCGTTTTTGTGGCAAATTTACTTGCCTCAAGTTTCCAGGTATACCCATTACTGCCGTCAAAGCGATCCAGATCCACAGACTGAATATTAACGATGGATTCATCGCCAAATGATAAAAATACCGCTATAAATGCCAATAAAATAAAGCATCCAGCCCGGTAACTTCCTTGTTTCATCCCATACTCCTTTTCCAATCATTGGGGAATTAGGTCTGTTACGATTATATTTCCTTACGGAATCTTTGTCAAACGATTAAGGCCATTTTACCACGGAAAAATAACATAACCCTTTGAATCAATCCTATAACCCGGTTGATTTTGAAGCTTCCGCAATTAGATTCCGGGAAAAAACGGTCGAAGACCCGCCTTTCCCCCTCAATTTACGGATATTTTCCAAAAACATAAAATTTGGGGAAATCCCCCTTTTCCTTATCGGTTATATGAGGATCATTTTAACCTCAATTATTTTGAAAAATCCCCTTTACGGGGTTACCGGCTCCTGGCGTATCAAATTTTTTATTTCCTTTACCAGGGCCTTTTCCTGAATTCTCCGATCCAAAACCGATATTTCCGAAGGAACTACCTGTTCCTCCCCGTTCTGCCCCAGGATTTTTATGACTTCCGGCGCAAGGGCCCAAGGGGAATCATCAAAAACAAGCTTCACATCCGCGGAACTTATCGCCGGATCCATCCATGAAAAAAGAATAATCGGTATCTTCACCCTCCCCTCCAGGAAAGCCGGGGGAGTTCCGGTCATTACCACGGAAATACCCATCCGGGAACTTAAATCCGCATAAGCGTTCATATAAAAGGGATCCTTCAGGTATCCCCTCACCCGCAGGCCCTCCAGAAAAGCCTTCCGGTCCGTTTCGGGGAAAATAAGATCCGGAAATATAAAAACCTCCTCTTCGGGTTTGATAAAAGCCGCCGCGCAAAGACCGGCCCGGTACAGATCCAGCGCCGTATCGGTTCCAAAAAAGAGGAGTTTCTCCTCTCCCTGGGGAGGGGGAAGCCGCCCCCCCAGAACCGCCACGGGAACGGCCGGATGTTCACCGGCATACCGCCGGGCGCCTTCGCCGTACCGGAAGGGGAACAACACACAATAGGGCCTGGCCGAAGCGGCTTCCACCCCAAAGGCCACCATATCCTGATCAGCATTTTCGCCGATGACAACCGGTTTTACCAGCCGAAAAAACCGGAAAGAGAGGATCAACCGTTTTTCCCAGGTTCTCCACCGGCCGTAAAGGACGTCAAAAAAGGAATCGGTTACGACAAGTATCGGGGAACGGGAAAAAAAGATCCCCGGCCCTAAAAGGAGCATAAAAACAACAATGCCCCATAAAAATTGTTTTTTTTTATGTTTTCTTAACCCCATAGGGGAACCATATAATTATAAAAATCACTGGTCAAGGGATGTACAGGGCGGCTTCAAACACGGGACTTTTTTAGCGAATATCCCGCTTGCTTGACCAACCGGGACTTTATGCCCTACATTATATAAAGACCGGGATGTTTTCAAAATCGTGATTTTCGGCATCCCACATTAAGGAGTTTGATATGATCAGTTATACCGAGTTAGGACTAGTCAATACGGTGGAACTATTCAAAAAAGCGGTGAGCGGCGGTTATGCGCTTCCGGCGTATAATTTTAACAATATGGAACAGATGCAGGCCATTATCCAGGCCTGTGTGGAAACCAAATCCCCGGTGATCCTCCAGGTCTCCTCCGGCGCCCGGAAGTACGCCAACCAGAACCTCCTTAAAAATATGGCCCGGGGCGCCGTGGAATATGCCCATGAACTGGGATGTGACATTCCTATCGTCCTCCATCTGGATCACGGGGACAGTTTTGAACTCTGTAAGGACTGTATCGAAACGGGGTTTTCCTCGGTGATGATCGACGGTTCCCACCTGCCCTACGACGAAAATGTGGCCCTGACCAAAAAGGTCTGTGAATTTGCCCATTCCCGTAAGGATTACGTCTCCGTTGAGGGGGAATTAGGGGTCTTGGCCGGGGTTGAGGACGACGTATCCGCGGAACACTCCCACTATACCCAACCAGTGGAGGTGGAAGATTTTGTCAAAAAGACCGGGGTGGATTCCCTGGCCATTTCTATCGGTACCAGCCACGGCCGGGCAAAATTCAAGCCCGAGCAGTGTACCCGGGACGCCAACGGCATCCTCATCCCCCCCCCGTTGCGGTTCGACATCCTCAAAGAAATCGAAAAGCGGATCCCCGGCTTCCCCATCGTACTCCACGGTTCCTCTTCGGTACCGATTGAATATGTCAAAATCATCGAACAATATGGCGGAAGCCTCAAGGATTCGGTGGGTATTCCGGAAGACCAGCTCCGTCAGGCGGCAAAAAGCGCGGTGTGTAAAATCAATATCGATTCCGACGGACGCCTGGTTATGACCGCCATCATCCGTAAGGTTTTTGCGGAAAAACCCGATGAATTCGATCCCAGAAAATACCTGGGTCCCGCCCGGGATGAGCTTAAAAAGCTGTACAAGCATAAAAACGTAAACGTCCTGGGTTCCGCGGGACAGGCATAGACGGTTCCGGGTTTTATCCCCCGAAGATCCGCGGGGATCGTCCTGCGGTTTTTGGAGGAAATTTTCTCCCTTCGGGCTGTTTCAAAAGCATGGTCGTGCCGGACCGTCAAATTTTGAAACAGCCTCAGGCTTTAACCGAATCATATCCGGCGGTTCCTCAAGAAAACCAAGGTTACCCTTATCCCCATGGGGATAAGGGAGAGGATTAAAAAAAGCAATCCCAGATAAAATTTTTGAGAAAAAAACGCCCAATAGCTCGTAGCGGCCGCCAAGGGCAAGAGGATAAGGCCGATTAAAGCGGGAAAAACAACCCACCTCCTCCGGTTCCGAAGGAGCCTGAGGAGCAAGGAAATTCCCGTGACCAGGGCGGTCCAAAGCAGGGGAACCAATACCAAATGGAGGGGATCCTTCCGGACGCCCCAGGTTATGGTCCGCATAACCGCCACGGGGATAAGCCAAAGCAGGGCAAAATTCGCGGAACTGCCGCCCGCCGGGATCAGGGGAGTCAGGGATAACAAAAATCCGATAAAAATCGGCGCTATGGCCGGAAGGCAAACAATATCAATAAAGGCGCTTAACCATCGGGAAAACCCAAAGCCCCCGGGCTCGATCAGGGAACTGAGAAAAAAAGAAGCCAAAGCCGTCAAGCTGCCCAAAAAAAGCGCCCAAAAATCATACAACCGGGGAGTATCTTCCGGAGAAAGGGAAATCCAAAAATAATAAAACAGGGGTATCCATAACAAACAAAAAAAACTCATCGTCTTTTACCATAACACACCCGGAAGGGAGGAACAAGCCATACCATCGTGGTAATTCTCCGTTTAAAACAGAAAGAGGGGCCTGTAACATTTTTTGTGTAAATGAACCGCCTGGAATTTTAACCGCCATTCTACCGTCAGTTTTTCCCAGGGCTGACTCTCGTAATTCTTTGTGGTATAAGGATTTATGGCGGTTGAGAAAAAATCTAAATTCTTTAAAATTCCATGGAAGGGAAAAAAGGAAGGAATTTACCTCTAAAATGTTACAAGCCCGAAAAGAACTTCCGGAGATCCGGTGCGACGGCCAGGGCAACAGCACTTACTCGCCGAACAACACCTTGCGAAGAAAATCCGGGACAAGGCTGGCTCTAAGCATTTTCCGTTTGACACTTACCCGTTTTCCCCCGTCAACAGCCCGAA
>JAIRMO010000101.1 GCA_031258625.1 Spirochaetaceae bacterium
GCCACCAGTACCAGGTACCAATCGGTGAAAAGTTTTTGGGCGTTTTTGGAGGAGAGGATCCAGTCGTAGAGCCGCCGGGCCTCTACAGGGTTTTTACCCCCCCGGATGAGGGACATGGAAGCCAGCTCATACCCCGTACCCTCCGAGGGCGCGTTGATTTCCACATTAGCCCCTTCGGCCTTGAGCTTTACCTGATCATGGGCATAACCGATGGCGATGGGAATTTCTCCGGTGGCAACGCTTTTCCCCGGCGCCGAACCGGACCGGGCGTATTGATCGACATTGACGTCGAGTTTTTTTAGGTAATCAAAAGCGGCGTTCTCGTTGCCGTTGTTGAGGGTCCTGATGGTGGTCAGCACATTATAGGCGGTCCCGGAAATGCCGGGGTTCGCCATACGGATCTGCCCCTGGTAAATAGGTTTCAGAAGATCCGCCCAGCTTTTGGGAGGGGGAAGCCCCAGGCTTTTTGCCCGGTCCAGGTTGGTAACAAAGGTAAGGGGCCCCACATAGAGGCCGATCCAGTAATTTTGGGGATCTTTGAATTCCGCCCGGGTATTTTGTGAAAACCGGGATTGATAGGGGGTGGTGAGATTCTTTGACTTTGCGGTGATATGATCAAGTCCGACCCCGCCGACCCAGATTGACGCCTGGGGATTAGCCGCTTCCGCTTCCATCCGGGCTACCGCCTCCCCGCCGGAAAGGCGTACAAAACTGACGGTAATTCCCGTCTCCTTATGAAACTGTTCAAAAAGAGCCTTGGCTAGGGGTTCCTCCAGGGTCGTATAGGCGGAGACCGAATTTTGCGCCTCAACTCCCCCGGACAACACAATAAGAGCAAAAAAGATGGTCGCCAAACGTTTCGTATTCATCAAGACCTCCTATAAAATACCGTTAAAACGGATCCTTTACCGCTTTCTCCAAAGCCTTTCCCGAAACCAACCGGGTCATTAAACAAGCTCATTATACCATGCCTTGTTTGAAATCGCAATGAAAAAAAGCGAATTATTTCCCGGATCCCGAAACCCGGAAAATGAGGATAACTCTTTACCGAGCAGCGGTTTACGTAATAATTTCATGGACGTTTTCTTCGTAAAACCCATAGGATACTATGATATATATTTGAGCCTGTCCCAAAACTAATTGACGGCGCGCTAACGCACAGGGTTTTGGGCAGGCTTGACTTGTTAAACAAGTCTTGCAGTTTTTCAGGCTTTCAGCCTTGCGAAACTGCGAATTTCAAGGTTGCGTTCCCAAAGACTGAAGTTTTGGGAACGCCTCATTTCCACGGGGATTACCATTTATGGCGTCCTGGGGTATACTCACCCCATGCGCCAATTTGAAGTAGTCTCCCCTTTTAAGCCCGCGGGAGATCAGGGTGATGCCATAGCGGCCCTGGCCGGGGGTATTACCGGAAAAAACTACCGGTACCAGACCCTCCAGGGGGTTACGGGGTCGGGGAAAACCTTTACCATGGCCAAGATCATCGAGGCGGTACAGATGCCCACCCTCATCGTGAGCCATAACAAGACCCTGGCGGCCCAGCTTTTCCGGGAATTCAAGGGGTTTTTCCCCCATAACGCCGTGGAATACTTCGTCTCCTACTACGACTATTACCAGCCCGAAGCCTATGTGGCCAGCCGGGACCTTTATATCGAAAAAGACGCTTCGATTAATGATGAGATTGAGCGGCTGCGCCTTTCGGCTACCCGGAGCCTTATGGAGCGGGAGGACGTGATCATCGTGGCCACCGTATCCTGCATCTACGGTTTGGCCACCCCGGAGGTGTACAAAAAGATGACCGCCACCTTTTCCCGGGGGGACATCGTCGACGTGGACGCCCTGATCCGCCGCTTTGTGGAGCTTCAGTACGAGCGGAACGACGCGGTCCTGGAACGGGGCCGTTTCCGCCGCCGGGGGGACACCCTGGAGATATTTCCCGCCTATCTGGAGGACGCCTACCGGGTGGACCTGGATTGGGACCGGGTGGAGCGGATCCGCCGGTTTAACCCGGTCTCCGGGGAGGTCCTGGAGGACCTGGACCGGGCCATGATCTACCCCGCCAAACAGTTTGTAATGCCCGCCGATATGGTCCAAAACGCCCTGGGGGCCATCAAAGAGGAACTGGCGGAACGGTACGAATTCCTCAAAAAATCCGGTAAAATACCGGAAGCGGAACGGCTCAAGACCCGGGTTGAATACGATATCGAGATGCTCACCGAGATGGGCTACTGTCCGGGGATAGAAAATTACTCCGCCCCCTTAGCGGGCCGCAAACCCGGGGAAGCCCCGGACACCCTCATCGACTATCTGCCCAAGGCCCACCTCACCTTTATCGACGAAAGCCACGTTACCCTCCCCCAGATCGGGGCTATGTACGCCGGGGACCGGAGCCGGAAACAGAGCCTTGTGGACTACGGTTTCCGCCTCCCCTGCGCCCTGGATAACCGGCCCCTGCGGTACGATGAATTTGAGGAACGGCTGGACAAGACCATTTTTGTCTCCGCCACCCCGGGAAAAGCCGAGTTGGATCAGTCAAAACAGGTGGTACAGCAACTCATCCGCCCCACGGGGCTCCTGGACCCGGAGATAGAGGTCCGTCCCAGCGAGGGCCAGATGGAGGATATCTACGGGGAGGTACAAAAGCGGATCCGGGCCGGGGAACGCTCCCTGATCCTCACCCTGACCAAAAAAATGGCCGAGGACCTCACGGACTACCTTTCCGGGCTGGGCCTCAAGGTCCGGTACATCCACAGCGAAGTGGAAACCATCGAGCGGGTGGAGATCCTGACCCAACTGCGCCAGGGGGAATTCGATATCCTCGTGGGGATCAACCTCCTCCGGGAAGGGATAGACCTGCCGGAGGTTTCTTTTATCGCGATCCTCGACGCGGACAAAATTGGCTTTTTACGGTCCCTCACAAGCCTGGTCCAGATCATCGGCCGGGCGGCCCGGAACGCCGCGGGGAAGGTGATCATGTACGCCGACCGGAGGAGCGACGCCATGACCGCGGCCATCGCCGAAACCGAACGGCGGCGCAAGGCGCAAATGGCCTACAACAAGGCCCACGGCATCACCCCCGCCACGGTTACCAAGGCCATCGCCGACATCCTCACCCGCCATGCCTCGGAAGAAAAGGCCGCCGCCGCTACCTCCATTGAGGTCCTGAAAAAATCCTACAATGTCCTTATCCCCGCCCAGCGGAAACAGCTTATCGCCGCCCTGAACGCCGAAATGCTGGAACACGCCAAAAAACTGGAATTTGAACAGGCCGCGGCCATCCGGGACGAGATTCAACGGATAAAGGACAAAGAAAACCTCTAAGGTCATTCGGGGACAGGAAAACCCCATCCCCATCCGGTCATCCTCAGGGCGCCACGTTGGTATCGGTTATAATAATGGGGGCCGATTTCTTTTTTGCCAACAGGTCATCCATCTTTTGAAGCGCGTTTTGGGCCTTAAATTGGGCATACAGGGAGGCCTCGTTTTCGATAATACCCGAGGCAACCTTGGCCGCGTCGGCTTTGCTCATCTGAATCTGATACCACCAGGTCCCGTCCGGGGATTTCCAGCGCTTAACCGGAACCGCGCCGACCAGATTCGCGCTGGTTAGGCCCCGGGCGACGGATTGTTTATACTCCAGCGCCGCCTGGGTATCCGTGGAGCCCGCTTCCTGGGCAAAGGTTTCGATCAGGCCGTCGGTTATGGTGGTCAACTGCCGGGAAATATCCTGCCGGGCCCGCAGTTCCGCGGTTTCCATGGCTAAGGTATCAATAGATGATTTGGATGAACCGATCCCCCACAGTATGTCATTCGGGGGAAAATCATTGATCCATTCAGGGACATTCTCATCCTTAATCTTTAAGGATTGGGTCTGGGGGGATGACTTGCAGCTTATCAATACCAAGGCCATACACATAAATCCCAGGAAAACGCCATAGATCTTTTTCATTTAAGACTCCTCTACAAAAAACATGATGACTAAAGCCTGTCCCATCGAACCTTTGGTTCGCACTAATTGACCGGCGCATTAGCGCACGCTAACGCGCACGGTTTTGGGCAGGCTTGACTTGTTAAACAAGTCTTGCAGTTTTTCCGGCCTTTCAGCCTTGCAAAACCGCGAATTTCAAGGTTGCCGGACAAGCAGAGCTTGTCTCCCAAAAACTGAAGTTTTGGAAAAACTTCCCTAACTAAATAATATCATATACTCGAGTGTCCGTCAATTTATCAGGATAAGGGCCGGTAATATCATCTAACGAATCTCATTTAATTAACCGATATTTAAATTATGAAAAGGATTATCCCTCTAGTATTCATGGTATTTTTATCGCCGGTTTTATTGATAAACGGCCAAACCCAGTCAGGTTCAGCGGGCGGACTTTTCCGGCAGGAAGGGATCGCTTCCTGGTATGGCGACGAATTTGCGGGACGGCTCACCGCCTCCGGTGAAATTTTTGACCCCGCCCTGTTAACCGCCGCGCATCAAACCCTTCCCCTGGGAACCATGCTCAAAGTAACCAATACCCATAACAACAAACAGGTACTGGTACGGGTAAACGACCGGGGGCCTTTTGTAGCGGCCCGGATCATCGATGTTTCCCGAGCCGCGGCGGAACAGTTGGATATGATTTTCACCGGAACCGCCCCGGTGGTGGTGGAAGCCTTGGCGCCCCTTTCCGTGTCCTCCGCGCTCCCCCCGGACACCCAACCGCTCCCGGTTCCGGTTCCGGTTCCGCAGGCCCCGGCAACGGTCCTGAGCCCGGAGCCTCCCCTGCCGCCGGCGGTCCCGGCCCCGGTTTCAGCCGCCGGTAATTCCGGGCAGGGGTACGCCCCCCAAGCCCAAAGTAACTATACCGGTCTTTCCCAACAGATCCCCCTAACCGCGGCCGTTATCCCCGGTATTCCTGCCGCAGGGACCGGTAAACACTACCGCCTCCAGGTGGGTTCCTATAAAGCGGCCCGGTATGCCCTGGCGGCCTTTGACAAACTAAAAAACCTGGGACTCACCCCCGCCTATGAACGGTACGGGGAATATTACCGGGTGGTATTATCGGGGGTCAAAGCCGAAGAGGTGCCCTCCCTGACCGAACGACTGGGAACCGCGGGTTTCCCGGAGATCCTTATCCGGGAGGAACGGTAAACCGCGGGCTTTTCTTGTAAAAAAGGGGGAAAAGCCCGATAATTAACTATAAAATGCGCTTTACTTTTTTTCTATTTTTAAGCGCCTTGATATGGTGGGTTTCTCCGGTACAGGGTCAGGATCTCTCCATTGGATCTGAGGATCTGAGGATTGAACAGCGGGTTGACGGGGGGTTTCATCTTTTTATCCGAAAAAAACCGAATATATCATCGGTGCTGCTTACGGAATCAACCCGGGATCCCGCCCTCAGGGAAGACAATTTTGCCTACCGCGCCCCGGAGTGGAACCCCATAAACGGCGATGAGGTCCGGGTCCTGGACGGCCTGCCCCTTGCCCGGGACCGGAAGATCTGGTCCCTCATCGATTCAAGCCCCGAACCGCATCCTGAATTAGGGACGGCCTTTCATATTTATATCCCCTATATCCTCAATTTTGGTTCCGAAAACACCCGGAACGGGGAAATATATGTGGTAAATGGAACTTATTTTAACATCCGGGCCTTTTCTCTGCCCTTTGCCGATTACCGGGGCCGGTTTAGGGACAATCCCTATGTCCTTGAGGTGGTCCAAAAGCCCCTGGAGGGCCCCCCGGCGGGAAACTACATGAAGGACACGATGGATACTTTTACCCAAATTGCCGCCGACGGCCGGGGAGAACTGGTATGGTCCACGGGGCATGAAGATCTGATAGATAAAATTAAATCTATTTTGAATAAAGAACGGGGAAGATCCCTGGATTTGGTCCTGTGTTTTGATACCACCAGTAGTATGCGGGACGATATCGATCCGGTGAGGAAGTTGTTGATCCCCATGCTGGAACAGACTATTTCCCCCTACACGGATTTCCGTATCGGGATGGTCCTGTATAAGGATTATTTTGAGGAATATCTCAATCGGGTTATTCCCTTTACCCGGGATTTCACGGTTTTTCAACGGAACCTAAACGCCGTTTCCGTAGGAGGCGGCAAGGATATCCCCGAGGCTGTCTACGAAGCCCTCTATGAGGGGGCGGTTAAATTCCCCTGGGAAGGGGATACGAAACTGTTGATCCTCATCGGCGACGCCCCCCCCCATGCCCGGCGGCGGGGAAAGGTATCCAAAGCCATGGTGAATGAGGCGGTGGCAAAACAAGGGATCAAAGTCTACGCCGTCATTCTGCCCCAGTAGATAGGGGGCCGGTTATGCCGAGGTTCTTCGCCGGTGGTTAAAAATTTCTTTTTGTGGTATGATGATAAAGAATGAACTATTTGGAACTTCCCGTTTATAAACACAAGGATCTTATCCTTTCGGTCCTGGCGGAAAATCAGGTGGTGGTGGTGGAAAGCCCCACCGGATCAGGAAAAACCACCCAGCTTCCCGTGATCCTCCACGGCGCGGGCTATGGGGAAAAGGGTATTATCGGGGTTACCCAGCCCCGGCGGATCGCCGCGGTTTCGGTGAGCGAATACATAGCCCGGCAGATGGGCGCCTCCATACCGGGCATCGTGGGTTACAAGATGCGTTTTGAGGATAAAACCGACGAAACCACGAGGATCAAAATCATGACCGATGGGATCCTCCTCCAGGAAATGAAGCTCGACCCCTATCTGTCAAAATACGGATGTTTGCTGGTGGATGAGGCCCATGAACGGAGCCTTAATATAGATTTTATCCTGGGCCTCCTGAAACGGATTCTGGAAACACGGCCGGAATTTAAGGTGATCATTTCTTCCGCCACCATTAATGCCGAGGTCTTTTCCGAATATTTTGGGGAATGTCCGGTGGTGAAGATCGATGCCGTTACCTACCCCGTTACCCTTATTTACGATTCCCCGGATCCGGCGATCCCGGCCGATGGGAAGGGTGGTAATGGGTACCGGGGAGGCGGCGGCTTGGGCAGCGCCGGCGGTGAGGACGTCCTTTTGGATAAAATCGTAACGATCACCGAACGGATTATCGGTGAAAAACGGGAGGGAGATATTCTGATATTCCTCTCCGGGGAAAAGATAATAAAAAATTGTATGACCCGGCTGGGTATGGGACCCGCGGGAAAATACCTCCACCTGGCGCCCCTTTATGGAAGGTTGGGTAAAGATGAGCAGGAACGGGTCTTTGACGCCCCCCCCCGGGGCAAGACCAAGGTCGTGATCTCCACCAATATCGCGGAGACTTCGGTTACCATCGACGGAATTACTACGGTGATCGATTCGGGGTTGGCAAAACTCAACTACTACAACCCCCGGACTTTTACCTCCAGCTTGATTGAAGGACCGGTCTCAAAGGCGGCGGGAAACCAGCGGAAGGGCCGGGCAGGCCGTACCCGGGAGGGTACCTGCTATCGGCTTTACACCCGGAAGGACTTTGAAAACCGGCCTCTTTTTACCACCGAAGAAATTTTCCGTACCGATCTGTCCGAAGTGGTCCTCCGGATGGCGGATCTGGGGATAAGCGCCTTTGAGGAATTTGACTTTATCTCTTCCCCCGGCCAGGAAGGGCTCATCGCCGCCATCGAAACCTTAAAGCTCCTGGATGCCCTGGAGCCGGATCGGAACCTTTCGAAGATCGGGAAGATGATGACCGAATTCCCCCTGCCCCCCCGGCAGTCCCGGATCATCGTGGAGGCGATCCTCAAGTATCCCCAGGTAACCCAGGAAACCATTATCGCCGCGGCCTTCCTTTCGACCCAGAGCCCCTATGTCCTGCCCCCGGGGGAAGAGACCGATGCCCGCCGGGCCCACCACAGCTTTAGGGATCCCGGCGGCGACTTTGTTTCCTACCTTACCTTGTTCGGCGCCTACAGGGCCGCCGGGGAAAAGGCAAAATTCTGCGAGAAAAATTACCTGGACGAAAAGGCCATGGCGGAAATTGTTAATGTGACGGAACAGTTGGAAGAGATAGTCTCCTCCCTGGGACTGCCGATCCTCTCCGGGGGCAGTACCGAAGATTACCTCTGCGCCATAGCCCGGGGCTTGATCCAGTTCGTCTGTATCCGGGAAGACCGGAATTCCTCCGGCGGCAGGCAGGCCAGGGGGGGCAGGGATTTCCGGGGGCCGCGATCCGAAGGGACCTACCGGAGCCTTACCGCGGACCGGATTCTTATTCACCCCGGATCGGTGATGTTTAAAATGGATCCCCAATATATTGTGGCCGGGGAAATTGTCCGGACCACCCGGATGTACGCCATGTCGGTTTCTCCCCTTTCCGGGAACGCCCTGGAAAAAATAAGCGGCGACCTATTTAAGGCCCTGGGAGGGAAATTCCCCATGACGGGAGAAAAACCCCTGGCCGGGGGAAAGATCAAGCGGGCCCGGGATTTTACCAATAACATAAAGATCGGCCAGGAACTGTTCGAGATTGAAACGGTAAAGGGAAAGAAACAGGTGGTCCTGCCCTGGGAACGGCTCTCCAAAATAAGGGACGATGCGGGGGGAGGAAAGGACGCCATATACAAGGGGCTCCGGGGCGCCATTATATTCGACGGCCGGTATACGCTCCTGGCGGGGGAAAAGCTTTCCCTCATCCTCTCCCTGGCCCCTTCTCTGGACCTTGAGGGCGCCCTGACCCGTTCCTGGCCAAGGAACAGGCGTTTTAATTCCCGGGAAGACCTCCCGGTTCTGTTGGATCAACTCCCCCTGATCCTCGCTCCGGCGCTTTGGAAGCCCCATGCCGAAGGTCCGCATAAAAAAGCCCTGGGATTCCTCTGCCTCTTTACCGACGGGACGGGAAACTACTGGTTTAAATGTTCCCGGGGCTTTCATACGGGGCTCAACGAAAGCCTGGCCAGCGTGGAGTCCCTTATTGACGAACTGGGGGAGGAGGTGGATATCGAAATCAAGCATATCGTAAACCAGACCTACCGGCGGCTTTCGGAATACCTGGGCTAAGGGATGCAGGAAGGGCCGCCCTATCATCGCTTCGGGGACTTTATCGCCCCCGCCGCGGACCGTTTCGCCATCCTCAGTTCCCTGATGGATGAATTGGACCTGGGGTTTTCGGTCCTTACCATATCGGGATGCCGCCATTTCCTCCTCTCCCCCGGACCGCGCGCTTCGCCGGGACCAGTTTTCCGCGGTCCGCCGCCGGTGATTCCGGTGGCCCATTATGACCGGGTGGCGGATAGTCCGGGGGCCAATGATAACAGCGCGGCGGTATTTCTGCTCCTGGAAACCGCCATGAGGCTCCGGGAAGAGGGGGTCCAAAACTGGCGTATCATCTTTACCGATAAGGAAGAACTCGGCCTTGGAGAGGGCGTCACGGATCAGGGCTCCTATTCCCTGGCCCTGGGGCTGCGGGATACGGAACTCCGGGACGGCCGGTTCTACATCTTCGACGCCTGCGGCGTGGGGGATACGCTGATCATCTCCACCACCGCGGATCATCTGATGAAAAACGAGGAAGGTCCCGGAACGGAGCGGACCCGGCTTCTGGTTCAGCAACTCCGGAATGCCGCCCTGGAAACCGCCCGGGATCTCCTGATGGACCGGGTCCTTCTCCTGCGGACCCCCTTCTCCGACGATGCGGGTTTTCTCCGGGCCGGCATCGCCGCGCAGACCATCACCGTATTGCCCTCCCAGGAGGCGGCCCGGTTCGCCGCGCTCCTGCGAAAACAGCCGGAACTGGCGGATATTCTGATAAACCGGGACCTTCCCTATGACCGGCGCCGCATCTATATCCCCGAAACCTGGCGCAGCCTGAACAGTCCCGGAGACAGCCGCCTGCGGCTGACCCCGGAGCATTTTAAACGGGTGGTCCGCTTTGCCCTGGCCCTATGTAAGGGCTAGCAGCAATTCCGAATTTGAAAGAAAAAATGGCCCGGGCAGAACATCTGCTAGCAAAACATAGATTGGAAGGCCCTGCCGGTCAAAACCTTGCGCCAAGGCCAAGAACCGGTTTTATATAGCCCGCGGGATCGTCCCTGGTAAAAAGATGGCTGTATTCCGCGCCGCTTTCAAGGTACAAGGCGGTGCCCGGTATAAACCAGCGCAGGAAAATTCCGCCCTCCGCCGAAAACAGCCAGGTAAAGATTGAAGCGGAATTGTGATCTTCCGTTCCGTATACAAGATGTACCCCGGCGCCCGCGCGGAGGACCAGCGCCAGGGTATCCGTAAAGAACCGCTGATACAGCCCGTTCAAACGAAGGCTTCCCATGTGGATCTTCGTCGTATCGGAGTCCGGCATATTCCAGGAGGGGGCCAGTTCCAGCCCCAGGTCTCCCCAGGATCGCATGAGGGGCGTAAAGCCCACCCTGAGGGAAACTCCCGCGGGGTAGAAGACACGGTCAAAGGGGCTAAACAAATATCCGTAGAGGGGAATTATCGGGGCGTATTCCGCAGAAACATAGGGGCCGCGAAGATCGGGAGCATCGCCGGCTGTCCCGGATGTGTCCGGGGCAGCCGTATCGGCCGCATCGGCGGCCCTTTCCGGGGCAGCGGCATCGGCGGCATCAGCATCAGCAGTCGTATCGGCGGCGGCGGGGACCGGCGGAGGCTCAATGGTGATGTCCAGGGAGGCTTCCAGGCCGCCGGGGTTCCTGATCCGCACCCGGTAGGGGCCCGGCGCAAGCCGGGTAAAAACCAGCCGGGCGCTTTCTCCCTCGGGAAAAAATGCCGGGGGCGCGATGTCCCCGCCGCCTGACTCCGGCTGTATATGCAGTTCCGCCCCCTCGACCATGTTTGCGCCCCGGAGGGTGATCACCACCGGCGGATCGCCCTCCCCGGCGGCCGGAAAGTCCTGGCTAAAGGAGTGCAGTTCCGGCTGCAGGGCCGGGAATACCCGGAAGGGAATCCAGGGGGAAATTCCCGCCGGACGGTTCAAAAGGTTGTAGACCCCTATCCGGTACCGGTACGAGCCGG
>JAIRMO010000127.1 GCA_031258625.1 Spirochaetaceae bacterium
TATAGTGGAAACCTTGTCGGTCAGTTCACACTGGGTTAACCCCACGTTCAGCAGGGTGGGGAAGGAAGCGTCCGCTTCCCAATGGCCCATGAGCAGGAAGAAGGCGTAGGTTTTCCCCAGGGGCAGGGCGTCAATCGTAATCGTCCCGCTTTCGTGGGTCTCGGCAAAGCCCATGATCTTTTTGCTCCCAGTATCCAGGACCATAAGCTGGGCGAAGTTACGGACCCCGGTCCCCGCTTTAAGCTGGTCCCGGGGGAGCCCGGCGATACTCCGGGAAGGGCCGTCCCCGCCCACGGCGATGGTAACGGTAAAGGGGTCGATGTCGTTAAAGACCGCGGTATCGGCGGCGATATCGGCGCCGGATTCCCTGGCAGGGTCGAATACCGGGCTCGCGGGGTTAAAACAGGCTGAACCCACCAGGGCCAACAAGATACCGAAGAGGAATACGGGGTTTGAGGATTTCATAAAAAACTCCTTGGAGGAAAGTGGAGAGGGAGACAAGAGGAAAAGACCCCTGACAGCATGGGAAAAACCGGAAAAAGAACGGGTTATACGGGAAAAACGGTGAAGATTTAGCTTGCCATGAGGGGGGGGGGGGGGGGGGGGGTAGAGACAATTCTAGCGTAGCATAAAAAACCCCCGAGAAAAAAAACCGTCTGTCTAAACAGCCGGACATAACCACACCCCTTTTAAGGACTCCGCCGGAACAATTCCGGGTAGATGAGTCCGTATATCAAATATACGGCGATCAAAACAAAAAGACAAGTTTTTTTTTGAAAAAAAAAAGGATTTTTTATGGCAAAGGCGCCAGGCGCCGTTTGCCGGATATGGCGCCAGGCGCCATAGGCGTTTACTTAAACGCATTTTAGCCTCTTTAATCCGTGAAAATCAGGGTAACCGGCGGACTTTTTCCGCAACGTATACGCATAGCGGGTCAGACCCCCACTCCTTGCATAAATATACGTAAAGGGTCAGACCCTAAGCGTATATTTATGCAAACTCCGCCCCCAGAGGGGGTTCTCTTGTTCTCTAAGCAAACGCCTATGGTGCCAGGCACCGTTTTTGGCGCCGTTTTATGAGGGGAATCAGGCGGTTTTTTGAAAAAGAAGCCGCTTTTGGGGACCTAAAGGCGCTAATACCGGGAATTGTTGAGGATCATCAGGGAATCGGTTTGCCTTACCGGCTCTTTCCCGGCATCTTCTTTCGGGACGGCCTTGGGCTTTACGTTTATTTTTCCCTCCCGGCCTTCGGCAATAAAGATGGTTCCCCGGGGATAATCCCCCTCCAGGATCAAAAGCGACAGGGGGTCTTCCAGTTCCTTCTGGATGGTCCGGCGCATGGGCCGGGCGCCGTATTTGGGGTCCCAACCCTTTTCCATCAGGATCCGCCGGGCCGCGGGGAGGAGCCGGAGTTTATACCCCTGCTCCGCCAGACGGCAGGACAGATCCTCTACCTGAATATCCAGGATGGCCTCCACCTGTTTTTCGTCCAGGGCATGAAACACCACCACATCGTCCAGGCGGTTAATAAATTCGGGGTTGAAGAGCCGGCGCAGCTCCGAAAGGGCCGCGGCTTCGATTTCCCCAAGGTTCATGATCCCCGTACCGGAAGAAAACCCCAACCGGGAATCCCGGGAGATTTCCCGTACCCCGGCGTTACTGGTCATGATGATCACCGTATTCCGAAAACTCACCGTATGCCCCAGATTGTCCCGGAGTTCCCCCTCTTCCAGTACCTGGAGGAGGAGGTTAAACACGTCATGGTGGGCCTTTTCGATCTCATCAAAAAGCACCACCCGGTAGGGGTTACGGCGGATCCGCTCGGTCAGGGTTCCCCCCTCCTCATAGCCGATATACCCCGGAGGGGCTCCCACCAGCCGGGAGGCGTTGTGTTTTTCCATAAAGTCCGACATATCGATCCGGACCAGGGAATCCTCGTGGCCAAAGAGGTATTTTGAAAGGCTCTTGGCAAGGAGCGTTTTCCCCACCCCGGTAGGTCCGAGGAATATAAAGGAACCCAGGGGCCGGGTATGGCTGGATATCCCCGCCCGGGATCTGCGGATGACCGAGGCGATCCGTTTAACCGCATTATCCTGACCCACCAGGGATTTATGAAGTTCCTCCTCCATGTTGAGGAGGCGTTTGGATTCCTGCTCCTCAAGGCGGGTAAGGGGGACGCCGGTGGCTTCCGCCACTACCCGGCGGATATCCCCCTCATCGACCGTCACCCATTCGTTTCCCGCGGCCCGTTCCCAGGCATCCCGGGCGGTCTCCAGGCGGATCCGCAAGTTCCGCACCTTGTCCCGAATCCCCGCGGCCCGTTCATAATCCTGAACCGTTACCAGAACGCTTTTTTCATCGGTTAATTGCCGTATTTCAAGCTCAATATCGGCAATTTCCGGGGGCTGGGCGCTGTATTCCAGCTTCCGCATGGCCCCGGCTTCATCCAGGATATCTATGGCCTTATCGGGCATAAAGCGGCCGACAATGTACCGCTGGGCCAGCCGTACCGCGGCATAAACCGCTTCCTGGGTGTAATGGACCCGGTGGTGATCCTCGTAATATTTTTGGATCCCCTGAAGGATCTCCAGGGTTTCATCAAAATCAGGTTCTTCCACCAGAATAGACTGAAAACGCCGTTCCAGGGCGGCGTCCTTTTCAAAATGTTTACGGTACTCCGCCAGGGTGGTGGCGCCGATACATTGGACATTCCCCCGGGAAAGGGCAGGTTTGAGCATATTTGACGCATCAATGGTCCCTTCGGCGCCCCCCGCCCCGATGATGGTGTGGATTTCGTCAATAAAAAGGATCACATTCCCCGCCTGGGCAATCTCCTTCATGATTTTTTTGAGCCGTTCCTCAAACTCCCCCCGGTATTTGGTCCCCGCCACCACCGAACCCATGTCCAGAGAAAGAATCCGCCGGTCCGCCAGGGCATCGGGCACATCCTCCCCCGCCAAAAACTGGGCCAACCCCTCCACAATGGCGGTTTTCCCCACCCCGGGCTCTCCCACCAGAATCGGGTTGTTTTTGGTCCGCCGGGCAAGGATCCGTACCGCCCGGTCAATTTCTTTACGCCGCCCCACCACGGGGTCGAGTTTTCCCGCCTTTGCCTGACCGGTAAGGTCCCGGGAAAACTCATCCAGGGTTGGGGTAAGGACGGGGTAATTAACCGGGATGGGCCTGCCTCCATGGATAACGGTATGTTCCCGCTGTTCGTCTTCTGTACGGAGAAAATAGGGCTGATACCCCTCGGAATAACGGTATTCCCCGCCATCCCTGGATACCGTCCGGCGGTTAAAATTGGTTTGCACCACCACCCGGAGCATATCCACGTCAAGGCTCCGCTGGTACAGGTAAATATGGATCGGGGAATTCTGCTCCCGCATGGCGGCAAACAGGAGGTGTTCGGTACCGATATAATCATTCCCCATATTCCGGGCTTCCTCCCCGGCCGCATCCAGCATGACCTTGGTCCGTTTAGCGGGGGGCACGTCCCCATGGAGCAGGGATCCGGGCATCCGGGGAATTTCGTTTTCCAGGGAATGCCGGAACTCCAGCAGATCGATTTTGAGGTACATCAGGGCTTTACAGGCAATCCCCGCCCCCTCCCTGAGGAGGGAAATAACAATATGCTCAGGCAAAAGCTGATCCGAATTATACCGGCGCGCCTCTTCTTGCGCGTCAATATACAACAACCGCTGTACCCGTTGAGTTAATCCTTTTATCAACTACCCGCCCCCCATTAATCGAATAATACGACATTTCTCCGAAACAAACACCTATTTATTTAATTATACTATATCAGGGTATACGATACAAGGGAACATTTTGTTCTCTAAAATAATCTAACCCAAAAGACCATCCGAAGGCGGGTTCGGAAAAAAGGCGCCCCGGCAATGCCGTCGAGGTATCTCCGGATCACGGTGTCAAGCGCTCCGCTTGACACCGAGTAACCTATCGGAACAGTTGGATCACCGACCATATGATAGAGCGGGAGACGGTGGAGGGCATAGCGGAGTGCGGACGGGCGCGGTGGAAGATAGAGAACGAGCATACCAAGGTGCTCAAACACCGGGGGTATAACCTGGAACACAAATTCGGGCATGGGAAAGAACATGCCGGCGAGGTATTTTGTTTGTTAAACCTGCCGGCATTTTTGTTTCACAGCATCCAGGATAAAGGGGATGAGGAGTATCGGGAGGCGCGAGGGAGTTTTGGGAGGAGGGATGCGTTTTTCCGGGCCTTACGGTATGAAATAAACCGGTATCTTCAAGAGGACTGGGAAGGCTTGCTGTAGACGCTTGCCGGCAACGTTCCGGACGGGTAAAAGGGTGTCGGCTGACGGTATCCATATCGTCCTCAAAAAGAGTTTTCTCTGAATATGGTAGGGGCCGTTTCTGTATCGGCGGTCTGTGGGTTACCAGGTTCAATCAATTCGGATTGGTTCTTCGAGAGGGGTTGAAGGGGGAGAGACAGGGATAATCCGGCGGTTACCAAAATCATACGCCCGTATAGCGGGAAGGTTTGAGGGCTTTTTTACTCCCGCTTCTTGAA